>NZ_JBFAZW010000010.1:0-145942 GCF_040682015.1 Dactylosporangium sp. NPDC051485 | reverse complement strand
CCCCAGGCAACGCGGAGCGCCCAACTTATGGCCCGCGCCCGACGTATCAGGACTCGCAACATACGCACGGCCGGAAAGACGAGCACATCGGCCGGCCGTGGGCGAACGGGCGGGAGTACCTCAACTTCGCCGAGACGAAGGTCGACACCTCGCGGGCGTTCGACCCGGCCACCTGGCGCCGCCTGCAGGACGTGCGCCGCGCCGCGGACCCGGACGGGCTGTTCGTCGCCAATCACGTCATCTGAACGTCGTGGGCTGGCATCCTTCCCGCGGGGTGCCAGCCATGACCGCCGGCTACGGTCCGGCCATGACCACGGCGGTGAAGCCCATCCTCGGCCGCAAGCGCCCCATCCCCGCGCACGTCGCGGTCTACGCGTTCGTCATCGTTCCGTTCCTGGCCCTGCTCGCCGCCGTCCCGCTCGCGTGGGGCTGGGGGCTGGCCTGGCTGGACGTCATCCTGGCGGCCGCCTTCTACACCGTGACGTGCCTCGGGGCGACGGTGGGCTTCCACCGGTACTTCACCCACGGCGCCTTCAAGGCCAAGCGCGCGCTGCGCATCGCCCTGGCCGTCGTCGGCAGCATGGCCGTGCAGGGCCCGATCCTGCACTGGGTGGCCGACCACCGCCGCCACCACGCCTTCTCCGACAAGGAGGGCGACCCGCACTCCCCGTGGCTGTTCGGCACCGGCCCGCTCGCCCTGGCCCGCGGCTTCTGGCACGCCCACCTGGGCTGGGTGCTGGAGCGCGACCTGACCAGCCAGGAGCGCTTCGCCCCCGACCTGCTGGCCGACCGGGACATACGCATCGTCCACCGCCTCTTCGGCCCGCTGACCATCGTCACGCTGCTGCTGCCGGCCGTCCTCGGCGGCCTGATCAGCTGGACCTGGGAGGGCGCGGTGACCGCCTTCTTCTGGGCGGGCCTGGTCCGGGTGACGGCCCTGCACCACGTGACCTGGTCGGTGAACTCGGTCTGCCACATGATCGGCGACCGGCCCTTCGCGGCCCGCGACCGCTCCGCCAACTTCTGGCCCCTCGCCATCCTCAGCATGGGCGAGTCGTGGCACAACCTGCACCACGCGGACCCGACCTCGGCCCGGCACGGGGTGCTGCCCGGGCAGATCGACATCTCGGCCCGGCTGATCTGGCTCTTCGAGAAGGCCGGGTGGGCCTGGGACGTGCGCTGGCCGACCCGCGAGCGCCTGGCCCGCATCGCCGCCCGCCCCGCCTGATCCGAGGCCGTGCACATCAGCGGGCCGCGTGCTCCGCGCGCGTCCGTCAGCCGCCCGCCGCGGATGTTGCGCGAGGCGAGTGGTGCGGCTGCATCCGGGAAGGCGCAGACTCGCACGTATGACGCAGTTCACGACCGAGTTCCACGGTTACGACCGGGCCGAGGTCGACACGTTCGTCCAGAAGGCCAACGATGCTATCGCATCCGACGACCCTGCGCGGCGGGCCAGGGCGCAGGCCGACGCCCAGGCGATCAGCTTCCGGGTGACGCTGCGCGGGTACAACCGCCGGGAGGTCGACCACTACCTTCGCCGGATCGCCAAGGGCCGCCCCGACGACCGGACCTGACGCTGCCGCGGCCGCGGGCCGGCGTCGCGGCCGAGGACGACGCCTGATCCGCCGCGCCCGGGAACGGGCCGGCGGATCAGGCGCTCGCCGCGGCTCAGCCGGTGATGGTGAAGGGCGCGCGCAGCAGGTCGGCGGGGCGGGAGCTGCGGCCGACGAGCAGCTCGAAGCGGCCCGGCTCGACCACGCGGCGGTTGTCGGCGGTCACCAGGGTGCACTTTTCCGCGGGGAGCGTCAGCGGTACGTCCACCCGCTCGCCGGGCGCCACCAGCACCTGGGTGAACGCCTTCAGCTCGCGCTCGGCCCACGTCACGCTGGTGACGAGGTCGGTGACGTACACCTGGACGGTCTCCAGCGACGGGCGGGAGCCGGTGTTCGTCAGGGTGACGGTGGCCCGGATCTCGCCGCTCGCGGGGACCTCGGTGTCGGCGACGGTCAGGCCGGAGTACTCGACGGTGGAGTACGACAGGCCCTCGCCGAACGCGAAGAGCGGCTCCTGGGTGAGGTCGGCGTAGCGGGAGCCGTGCTGGCCGCGGATCTGGTTGTAGTACACCGGCAGCTGACCCACGTGCCGGGCGAACGAGATCGGCAGGCGCCCGGCCGGCTCGATCATCCCCAGCAGCAGCTCGGCGATCGCGCGGCCGCCCTGCATGCCCGGGTTGAACGCCTCGATGATCGCCGCGGCCTTCGCCGCCGAGGCCGGCAGCGTCGACGGCTTGCCCTGGACCAGCACCACGATCACCGGCTTGCCGGTGGCCACCAGCGCGTCGAGCAGCGCCTCCTGGCCGCCCTGCAGGTCCAGGGTGGCGGTCGACTTGCCCTCGCCGATCAGGGCCACGTTGTCGCCCAGCACGGCCACGACCACGTCGCTGGCCTCGGTCAGGGCCACCGCCTCGGCGATCGCGGCCGGGTCGGCGGCGGCCGCCTGGAACAGCGGCGGGCGGGGCTGGCCGTCGGGGAAGTAGTCGCCCTCCGGGTCGGGCTGCAGGCTGCCGATCTCGGCGCCCAGCGCGTGCCCGACCTCCCAGCCGGCCGGGACGAGGCCGCGCAGGCCGTCCAGGACCGTGGTGATCGTCTCGCGCGGCTGGCCGTCCGGCATCCAGTCGACCTGGCCGGAGGCGCCGGCCCAGTCGCCGAGCTGGGCGTGGGGGTCGTCGGCGTTGGGCCCGACGACGGCGATGCGGCGGGGGCCGCCCTCGACCGGCAGCGGCAGCGTGCCGTCGTTGCGCAGCAGCACGAGGGAGCGGCGGGTCACCTCGAGGTTCAGGGCCGCGTGCGGGCCGCAGCCGATGACGGCCGCCTGGCGCTCGGCGTCGGCCCCGCGGGGGTTCTCGAACAGGCCCAGCTCGAACTTGAGGCGGAGAATGCGCCGTACCGCCGCGTCGATCTTCGCCTCGGAGAGGCGCCCCTCCGTCACGGCGCGCTGGGCGGCCTCGAAGAAGCCGGGGGTGGTCATGATGAGGTCGTTGCCGGACTCGACGGCCACGACGGCCGCCTCGACGTCATCGGCGCAGACCTTCTGCTCCCACACCATGCGCCCGACGTTGTCCCAGTCGGTCACCAGGGTGCCGGGGAAGCCCCACTCGCGCTTGAGCACGCCGTCGAGCAGCCAGCGGTTCGCGGTCACCGGCACGCCGTCGATGGCCTGGTAGCCGAGCATGAACGTGGCGCAGCCAGCCTCCACCGCGCGCTGGAACGGCGGCAGGAACCAGGAGCGCAGCTTGCGCGGGGTGAGGTCGGCCTCGCTGGCGTCGCGCCCGCCCTGGGTCTCGGAGTAGCCGGCGAAGTGCTTGGCGGTGGCCAGCACCGCGGTGGTGTCCTCGAGGCCGTCGCCCTGGTATCCGCGGATCATGGCGGCGCCGAGCTCGCCGACGAGGAACGGGTCCTCGCCGAAGGTCTCGTCGACCCGGCCCCAGCGCAGGTCCCTGGCCACGCACAGCACCGGCGAGAAGGTCCAGTGCAGGCCGGTCGTGGAGATCTCGGTGGCGGTCACCCGGGCGGCCCGCTCGACCAGCTCCGGGTCCCAGGAGCAGGCCATGCCGAGCTGGGTCGGGAACACCGTGGCGCCGGGCCAGAACGCGTGGCCGTGGATGCAGTCGTCGGCCATGAGCAGCGGGATGCGCAGGCGGGTCGTCGCGACCATCGCCATCGCCTCGCGGATGCGGGCCGGCGACGCGTGCAGCAGCGAGCCCGCGGTGCGGGTGAGCACCGCGTCGGCGAGGTCGAGGCGGGCGTCGAGCTGCAGCATCTGACCGACCTTCTCGGCCAGGGTCATGCGCCCCACGAGATCGTCGACGCGCTCCCCGACCGGCAGTGCCGCGTCCTGGTACGGGAGTCTCTCGGTCATAGTCGCCACGATCCGTCGTCCTCTGCGCTGAAACTTTTTCCGAGCGTTTTCTGTTGTGACGACCGTATGGGTAACCTACTGTGCTGTCAACGCGACGAAACAGTTTCAGGGAGGGCTCATGAGTGAGCGCGTCACCCTGGAAGACGTCGCGCTGGCGGCCGGGGTGTCCAAGGCCACCGCATCGAAGGTGCTCAACAAGCGCCCGAACGTCGACCCCCGCACCCGGCGCAAGGTCGAGGAGACGATCACGGCCCTGGGCTACGTGCCCAGCACCGGCCCCCGCGACACGCTGGCCGACGCCGCCGTGGACGTCGTCTTCGACTCGATGACGAGCATGTACTCCCTGCAGGTGCTCAACGGCATCCTGACCGCCGCCCGCGAGCTGGACGTCGAGGTCGTCGTCGACGTGCTGGACCGGGCCGGCGGGACCGAGACCCCGCTGAGCGACGCGTGGCTCAGCCGGACCGCGGCCCGCAAGCGGCTCGGAGTGATCGTGGTCTCCCTGGCCCTCACGGCCCGCCAGGTGCGCACCGTGGAGGATCTCGGCCTGCACCTGGTCTCCGTCGACCTGACCGGCCCGATGGGCGCGGGGCTGGCCAGCGTGGCCTCGACCAACTTCGCCGGCGGCACCCAGGCCACCGAGCACCTCGTGGCGCTCGGCCACCGGCGCATCGGGTTCGCGGGGCTGCCGGTGCAGATCGCGGCGTCGCGGGAGCGGCTGCACGGGTACCGCAACGCGCTCGAACTGGCCGGCATCGAGACCGACCCCTCGCTGGTGGTGCACGGGGGGTTCTCGGCGGAGGCGGGATGCCGGATGGCGCTGGAGCTCCTGCGCCTCCCCGATCCGCCGACCGCCATCTTCGCCGCCTGCGACGGCACGGCGTTCGGCGTGTTCGAGGCGGCCCGGCGGCTGGGCCGGCGGGTCCCCCAGGAACTGTCGATCGTGGGCTTCGACGACGTGGAGCCGGCGAAGCTGTCCTCGCCGCCGCTGACGACCGTGCACCAGCCGATCGCCGACATGGGGCGGGTGGCGCTGCGGACGTTGCACACGCTGGCGCGCGGCGGGACGCCGGACTCGCCGCACATTCAACTGGCCACGCACCTGGTGGTGCGGGAGTCGACGGCGCCGCCACCCTCCGCGTGACCCGGCGACCGCGTTCCGTGACGGTAGATAATCTTGTTTTGGTCGATGTTGTACGGTGAGTTCATCGGTAGCCGCACCGACCGGAGTCCGCGCCGGCGCAGTTGAGACGGGGCCTTCGAGAGGCGCTCGGGCCGCCGCGGGATTCGTGGATGTGGTGGCGGGGCTCGGGAGCCGCGGGCGCACGCGCGGCCTCTCCTACCGGTGGGGCCCCTACCCCACGAAGACCGGCGTGACGGAGGCGGCGATGCGGATCACACCGCCGCCGCACTCGACGGGGACGGGCACGCCGAACGCGTCGACCGCCGCGGCCGTGGACGAGTCCCACGGCAGGGACAGCTCGACCGGCGGCTGGTCCTCGCCGTCGAACGTGTCGCCCTCGGCCCAGGCGATCCACAATGGGCCACGCCCGGGGCGCTCGACCCGGTAGGCCTCCCATCGACGGCGCGGCTCGTGGGCGGGCCGTGAGGTGTGGGGGCCGGCGTCGTAGCGCTGCTGCTCGCCGCTGGCCCGCGGTGCGCCGTCGCTGCCGCTGCGCGGCCGCTCGCGATCGGGCCCGGGCGCGTCGAGCCAGCCTCCACGCGACCGCTCGCCGCCGGGCGCCAGGGCCTCCCCGCCGCCATCGCGTTGCCGCTCGTGATGTTGCCGCTCGTGATCAAGGGCGAGCAGGTCGGCGCCGCCGCGCGGGCCCACGTCGCCGGCGGGGCGCAGCGCGTCGGTGCCACCGGGCGGTGCGGGTTCAGCAGCGCGGTGGATCCGGGTGGCGCCCGCCAGCTCGCCGACCAGCAGGGCGAAGGTGTCCGCGGCCGGGTGACGGCGGGTCAGCACCCCGTCACCGTCGAAGTCCAGCAGCGGCAGGCGGCCGAACAGCAGGTCCATGATCTGGTAGCGGTCGCGGTAGCCCGGAATCTCCGGGGCCAGGTTCCAGTACGCGGTCCGGGTCACGCCCGCGGCCAGCGCCCGCACCGTGCGCGTCACCACCTGGCGGCACGCGATCCGGTCGCGCTTGGCCGACAGCTCCGCCGGGCAGCCCTCCATCAGCATCTGCAGCCGCGGCGGGAGCTCGTCCATCCTGGCGTACAGGGCGGCCATCGCGCGCCGTTCCGGCGACGACTCGGCGGCCAGCGAGGCCGGGTCCGCGGGCAGCGCGGCGAACGTCGCGGCCAGGATCGGCTCCAGCTCAGGGAACTCGAACAGCACCGGGCCGCCGTGCTCGCCGGCCAGGAGCGGGCGCTCGCAGCCGTGGCGGCGCATCATCGCCCGCGCCTGCTCGACGTAGTCGCCGACACGCTCCGGCGACCCGTACAGGTGCACGTCGAAGGCGTCGAACGCGTCCCCGCCGAGGGAGAGCACGCGGTCGAAGAACGCCCGCTCGGGGCTGCCCTCGGCGCTGCTCAGCACGTCGTACCCGCACCCGCCCAGGACCACCTGGGCACCGGGCGCGCCGGCGTGGACGGCCCGGTGCAGGGCGCGCAGCTGTGCGACGTAGGCGTCGGCGGTGCCGGCCCACAGCAGGGCGGCGTTGCTCGGCTCGTTGTCGCATTGGAAGTACCGGATCCGGCCCCGGCAACGCTCGACGAGCGCCGCGGCGAACCGCTCGTAGTCGGCGATGTCCTTGGCCGGGGACGGGGGCAGGAAGGTGGCCGGGCGCTGTGTCGCCCACGGCGAGCTGGAGACCACGGTCAGCCAGGCCTCCTCGTCGCCGTCGAGCTGAGCGAGCAACGCGTCGGTGGTGGTCCAGTCGAAGCGGCCCGGCTCCGGCTCGACCTGGGACCAGTACAGGTAGGCGCGCACCAGGCCGGCCCCGAGGGCGCGGGCCTGCGGCACGAACTCGCCCGGCGGCCCGAAGAGCCCGTAGCTGATCCCGCGCACCACGCCGACCCGGAAAGTTTCGTTCATATACTTCTGTGTAGCACGTATATTTGACCCATGCCACCAGGTACTCCCCCGGTCTGGGCCCTCCCCGCGCCCCCCGCCCGCCAGCGCCGGCTCGGGCGGGACGAGATCGTCGCGGCGGCGATGGAACTGGCCGACGAGGGCGGGACGGCGGCGCTCACCATGAAGGCGGTCGCCGCGCGCCTGGGGCCCTACACGCCGATGGCCCTGTACCGGTACGTCCACCACAAGGACGGCCTCGTGGACCTCATGCTCGACGCCGCGGCCGCCGAGGTGCTCCTGCCCGACCCCGCCGGCCCCGGCTGGCGGGCCGCCCTGCACGACATCGCCGCCGGGACGCGGTTGATGATCAAACGCCATCCCTGGTACGCCGAACTGGTGCACACCCGCCCACCGGCCGGACCGCACGCGATGCGCCGCCTCGAGTGCATGCTGCGCATCCTCACCGGCCGGGGCGTCGAAGTGGGCCGCGCGCTCACGTTCGCCGCGCTGCTGGACCGGCACGTGGTCGGCAGCGGCGTGCAGGAGGCGCAGGAGGCGCGCTTCGAGCGGCTGGACGAGCCGGGCGCCTTCGCCACGGTGCGCGACCTGGCCGCCGCCGACGGCACGGTGCCGCTGCTCACCAGCTGGCTGTCCGCCCCCGAACCGGCCCCGCCGGACGAGCAGTTCGACTTGGGGCTGGCCATGTTACTCGACGGAATCGAGGCCCGCCTGCCCTGATGGAGGGGCATGCTGGAAGGGCAAGAACCGCAACGCAGGCGAGGAGGAGCGATGCACGCGAACGTCGGAGATCGCCTGATCGTCGAGGGCACGCACGTCGGCGACGGCCGCCGTGAGGGCGTCATCACGAAGGTCCGCCGCGACGACCACACGCCGCCGTACACCGTACGCTGGCGCGACGGCCACGAGGGCCTGGTGTACCCCGGACCCGACGCCCGAGTCCTGCCCCCGGCGCCCACCGGACGGCGCTGAGAACCGGGCGGCCGGTCGATCCGGCCGCCCGGCGCCGACCTCGCCGGCGGTGAGCACGGCCGAGACCCGCTGCCCGCAGGAGTCCCGGCACGCCGGAGCTAGTCGACCGGAGGCTGCGGGGCGGGGCTCAGCCAGGCCCGCACGGCCGTCTCCTCCTCGTCGCTGATGGGGATCTGGGCGGCCTCGGCGCGGGCGAGGACGTTGTTGACGAAGGCGGTGCCGATCTCGGCGGGGGTCGGCGGGGGCTGGCGGTGCAGCGGGGAGCCGCCGAACGAGGTGCCGCGGACCACGAACGCGACCGCGCCCCGGCTGACCGGGACGCCGCCGTCGCGCAGCTGGTCGCGGGACCAGCTGGTGCACTGGGTCAGGTTGAAGCGGTGGGTGCGGGCGTACGCCGACAGCGTCTCGTAGATCGAGGGCCACCACGCCTGCGGCAGGCGGGGCAGGCTGAGCTGGTCGGCGAGGCGCTCGACGGGCTCGGGCAGGGCGGTGCGCTGGGCGCCGGGTGCCGGTGTCTCCGGGGTCGGGTGGCGGCCCTCGTCCCACAGCAGGTGCTGGGACATGCGCAGGCCGGGCAGGCTCAGCGCCTCGACGGCCCGGGCGAAGCTGCCGAAGCCGAGCCAGCCGCTGGCCGCGATCACCGGGCCGAGCTCGCCGCGCAGCCGGTAGGCCAGAGCGGCCATGTTCAGCGGGGACTCGGCGGCCTCGTAGTCGGCGGTGACGATGGCCCGGAAGCGCTCGTGGGCCTCGTCGACGGCGCCGTTGTCCTCGAAGCCGGCGGCGGTGACCTCGTCGGGCTCGTCGTCGAGGTCGACCGGCTCGCCCTGGACGAGCGCCAGCAGCTGCTGGCTGTCCAGCAGCTGGTCGGCGATGGCGGTGAACGCCTCGGCGGCGTCGGCCGGGGAGACGATCATCGTGCGCCGGTCGGCGCGGCGCAGGCGTTGCAGCAGCGGGGTCATGTCGGAGTCGCCGGACGCGATGACGAACTGCTCGTAGCGGGCCTCGTCGGCCAGCGCGTCGAGGGCGTCGACGACGATGCGGATGTCGGCGGCGTTCTTCGTGGCGTTGTACCGCGGGCAGTCGATCACCTCGAACCCGGCGCGCACGAACGACGGGCGGAAGCGGGAGAAGTACAGCCGCGTGGGTTCGCCGGCGCCGTCGCGGGCGTTGACCCAGCCGGCCGGGTTGAGGTAACACCGCAGGATGAGCCAGCGCCGCGGGTCGTCCGGGGTGAGGGTGCTCGACAGCCGCCGCAGCCAGGTCCCCGGCTCGGTGGCGAAGAGCACCGCCACCTCGGGGTCCAGCTTGAACAGTCCGCTGAACACGTTGTCGAAGTCGAGGAAGAAGGCCGCCCGCACGGGTCCATGATTCCCTACCGGGGGCTTGAGTGAACCCCCCGTGAATGCGCCTCAGTGTGTTGCGATCGACATACCACATCATGCATCGAGCAACTTCACGCAGCGTCATTCAACGGCTACCCTGAATGCCCGGCGTCCTGGACGGGGAGGAAAAAGCGACCATGGTCAAGAAGATCCTCAGATGGGGTGGCCTGGCGTTTCTGGTGTTCTTCATCGCGTTCCGGCCGCACTCCGCAGCCAACGTGGTGACCACCATTGGCGGCAGCCTCCTCGACATCGCCAACGGCTTCGGCGACTTCTTCGCCTCGCTCGGCGGCAGCTGATCCGGTTCGCCCGGGTCAGGTGCGCACCGGCGCACGGCGGTGCAGCACGACGTGCGACGGGTCGGGCGGCGGCGCGGGCGGCAGGATCACGGTCACCGTCACGTCGGTGTCGCTCGCGCTGACGGCGAGGGAGCCGCCGTGGTGCCGTACCACCGCGGCCACCACGACCAACGCGAGCCCGATGCCCTCCAGCTCGGCCGGGCCCGGTCCGAAGCAGCGCTCGTAGAGGGCGCGCTGCTCGCCGGCCGGCGTGCCGCCCAGCGGGCAGCGCAGCGCCACGCGGACCGAACCGCCGGGGTCGGGCTCGGCGGCCAGGCGGACGGTGCCTTGGCGGGGCGCGAAGGCGATGGCCGCGGACAGCAGGTTGGCCAGGGCCCGCTGCAGGTGCCGCGGGTCGGCGTCGAGGGCGGCGGCGTCCGGGACGGCCACGTCGATGGTGACCCCGGCGGCGCGGGCCCGCGTGGCGAGCTCGCCGGCGACCCGGACCGCGAGCGGGGCCAGCCGGGTCGGCTCGACGGCCAGGCCGAAGCTGCCCTCGTCGAGTCCGGCCAGGACGATGAGGTCCTCCACGATGCCGTACACCCGGCTGGCGCACAGGTCGATCATCGCCACCATGCGCAGCTGCTGCTCGCTCAGCGGGCCGGCGCGGCCGCTCACGAGCAGCTCGCTGTACCCGCGCAGGGAGGTCAGCGGGGTGCGCAGCTCGTGGGAGGCGATCCGCAGGAACTCGGCCTTGCCGGGCGGGGGCACGGGTGCGGCTGGCATGGAGGGGCAACCTCCCGTCGGCGGCTGGCATATCGGGCGTTTCGGGTATATCCCGCTGAACGTAGCATCTGGATCATGGGATTCGGTACCGTCGGGCGGAAAGCAACCGACCCGAAGGGCCTGGTGGAATGGCGACGGTGCTGCTGGCGGAGGACGACGACGCGGTCCGGGAGCTGCTGGAGTTCATGCTCACCGGCGCCGGTCACACCGTCCTGTCGTGCGGCGACGGCGACGCCGCGCTCCGGCTGGCCCTCGCCCGGCATCCCGACGTGGCCGTGCTCGACGTCTCCATGCCCGGCCGCAGCGGGCTGGAGGTCTGCGCCGCGATGCGCGCCGAGCCGGCCACCGCCCGCACGCCGGTCCTGCTGGTCACCGCCCGCGGCACCCACGGCGACGTCGCCGACGGCTTGCGCGCCGGCGCGACCGACTACGTGGTCAAGCCCTTCGGCGCCGGTGACCTGCTGGCCCGCGTCGACGCCCTGACCGGCTGGGACCGGCTGGGCAACGCCCGGCCGCACTCGGCGCGAGCCTGACCGATGGACCCGGCGATGCCGTCGCCCGCGGCGGCGAGGGTCCCCGAGCTGCTGGCCGAGGTCCTCGGCGTGCTCGACGTGGGCGTGGCGGTGGCCGGCCCCGACGGGCGGCTCGTGCTGGTGAACCGGGCGCTGCCGGCGCTGCTGGGGCTGACCGGCGACGGCCGGCTCGCCGACCCGCTCGGCATGACGCTGCCCGAGATCGGGGCGGCGCTGGTGGCCCGCGACGCCCGGGCCGCGGCGGCCGCGCTGGCCTGGCCGCCGCCGGAGCGCCCGCAGCAGTTCGGGCTGCCGGACGGGCGCAGCGTGCAGGCGGCCTGGCACCGGCTCGGCGACGACGGCGACCGGGTGCTCGTGGTGCGGGACGTGACGCTGCAGGCCCGGGTCCGCCGGCGGGTGCGGGAGCACAACCGGGCCCTGGCCGAGAAGGTGGCGGAGAAGACGGAGCTCGTCGCGGCGCTGTGCCACGAGCTGCGCACGCCGCTGACCTCGACGAACACGATGCTGGACCTGATGGCGGACACGCCGGTGGCGCCGGAGATGGCCGGCCTGCTCGACGTCGTGCGCCGCAACGCCGCCCGCATCGGCGACGTCGTCGACGAGTTGTCCACCCTCAACGCCCTCGAGCAGGGTTCCGTCGGCCTCGACCTGCGCCCGGTGGACCTGCCCGCCCTGCTGCGCGGCGCCGTCGAGCGGTGGAACGCGCGCCAGGCCGGCGGCGCTCCGGTCACCCTGGCCGTGCAGGCGCCCGGCGACGGCCCGATCACCGCCGACCCGGCCTGGCTGGACGCCCTCGCCGAGCGGCTGCTGTCGGTCGCCGTGGCCTCGTCCGGCGACGGCCCGGTGCGGGTGGCCGCGGCGCCGGGCCCGGACGGCTGGCTGGTCCGGGTGCCGCTGCACGAGCAGCTCACCAGCAACCGCCTCTTCACCGCGACCGGCGGGGCCCGCACCTCGACCGCGCTCATGCTGGCCCGGGCGGTGGTGACGCGGCACGGCGGCAGCCTGCGGATGGCGACCGGGCCGGACGGGGGCGCCATCGAAATGCGCCTGCCCCGCGAGGCACCCGGCGACCCGCGCGCCTGAGCACCTCGACGGCGACGCCGTAGCGTGCGCCGATCTCACTGCTGTCGGTGCGTGCCGTCAACCAGGGCGGCGATTCCGTCCACGACCCGGGTGAGGCCGAACGCGAACTCGGCGTCCGGGTCGAACTCGGCGTCGTCGTCGATCGCGCCGCCGGCGATGGCGGTCGCGATGGCCGGGAACCGGGCCGGGTCGGCCAGCCGGGTCAGGGCCCGCGGAGGCCGTGCGGATGCCTGAGTACGCCTGATCAACGCGTCAATCCCAGTTTCGTCAAAATTTTGCCGAGATCGATCGCAGAAACGACCCTTGACGCGCGAGCGAATCCAGCGTTGCATGCAAATACTTGCGGCCGCCGCTACGTGCCGCGACAAGGAGGACGTGTTTCCATGCAACGACCGTCCATGCGGGCGGGACGCCGGGCTGTCGGGGTGGTGGGGGCGGCCGGGCTGGTCGGCGCGCTGCTCGTCGCGCCGCTCAGCCCCGCCTCCGCCGCCACCACCGCCGGCGCCACCACGCCGTTCACCAGCCTCGAGGCCGAGGCCGGCACCCTTGCCGGAGGAGCCTCGACCGTGGCGCTCACCTCGGCGCCGACCACGCAGTACTCGAGCCCCGCCCTGGAGGCGTCCGGCCACGCGTACGTGCACCTGGCCGGCCCCGGCCAGAAGGTCCAGTGGACCAACACCACCGGGCACCCGATCAGCGCCATCGTCGTGCGGGCGAGCATCCCCGACGCGCCGGGCGGGGGCGGCATCGACGCCACCCTCAACCTGTACGTCGACGGCGCCTACCGCCAGGCGCTGAACCTCACGTCGCGGCAGACGTGGGTGTACGAGGGCAACAACCACTACAACGACAGCAGCGACCAGAACCCGGCCGACGGCAACCCGCGGGTGTTCTTCGACGAGGCCCGCGCCTTCGTGACCGGCACGCCGATCGCGGCGGGGGCCACGTTCGCGCTGCAGAAGGACGCGGCGAACACCGCGGCGTACTACGACATCGACGTCGTCGACGTGGAGCAGCCGGCGCCGATCGCCCAGCCGGCGAACTCGCTGTCGATCACGTCCTGCGGCGCGGTCGCCGACAACCCGGGCGTGGACAGCACCGGGGCCATCCAGAGCTGCATCGACCAGGCGCAGGCGCAGGGCAAGGTGCTGTGGATCCCGGCCGGGACCTTCTACCTGAAGGGCACGAACGGGCTGCACGCGCAGGGCATCACCATCGCCGGGGCGGGACCCTGGTACAGCACCGTCTACCGCGCGGTACCGCTGCCCAACCCGACGCCGCTGGGGGCCGTCTTCCAGCTCACGTCGACCACGGTGAAGGACTTCCACGTCGACTCCAACGCCACCAGCCGGGCCACCGCCGACGGGGCCGGCGGTGCGATGGACACCACCGGCACCAACTGGGTCGCCGACAACATCTGGACGCAGCACACGCTGTCCGGGTTCTGGGCCTCCGGGACCGGCGGGCAGGTGCGCAACAGCCGCCTGACCACGATCTGGGCCGACGGGATCAACCTCAACAACGTGTCGCTGAACGGCACCGTCGGCAACAGCCTCTCCGCGACGAACAACTTCGTGCGGGGCACCGGCGACGACGGCATCGCCATCAACTCGGTCAACTACAACACTGACGGCAACGGCAACCGCACGTACTACACGGCGATGTCCAACGTGTCGTTCACGCACAACACGATCGTGGCCCCGTGGGGCGGCAAGGGCATCGGCATCTACGGCGGCTCCGGGCACGACGTGGAGTACAACCTCGTCTCCGACACCGCCCGGTACATCGGCCTGGGCGCGGGCCGGTTCGGCGTCAACGGCAGCGACCTGCTCGGCGCCACCGTCAACGGCAACGTCGTGGCCCGCTCCGGCGGCAACGGCTACAGCCAGGGCCAGCCGGCGCTGCAGATCGGCAACGGCGGCGACGGGCAGAACGTCGGCACGGTGGACCGGGTGAACGTCACCAACAACACGGTCACGGACTCGCTGTACGACGGCATCGGCTTCTCGCAGTCGACCAACACCCAGCTGCAGGGCAACACGGTCACGTCGCCGTGGCGCAACGGCGTGGTGATCGCCCCGCCGTTCTACCCGGCCCCGAGCGGCTCGGCCACCATCACCGGCAACACCGTGACCGGCCTGAAGGCGGGCGCGTCGGCGTACCTCAACAACTCCGGCGGCTTCGCGGCCACCCTGAGCGGCAACAGCTGGCAGGGCGGCAGCGGCCCGGTCCAGGCCCCGTACGGCGGCACCCCCGCGGCCATCCCCGGCACGGTCCAGGCCGAGAACTACGACACCGGCGGCCAGGGCCTGGCCTACAACGTCACCTCGGTCAACGGCAGCGGCGCCAGCTACCGCGCCGACGGCGTCGACCTGGAGCCGACCTCGGACGCCGGCGGCGGCTGGAACCTCGGCTGGACCTCGGGCGGCCAGTGGTTCCGCTACACGGTGAACGTGGCCACCGCCGGCCAGTACACGGTGACCGCCCGGGTCGCCACCCCCGCCGCGGTGACCGGCGCCTGGCACCTGGCCAACGCGTCCGGGGCCAACCTGACCGGCGCGGTGAACCTCCCGGCCACCGGCGGCTGGCAGACCTGGGCCCCGGTCACCGCGACCGTGACCCTGCCGGCCGGCCAGCAGGTGCTCACCCTGGTCGAGGACAACGGCGGCTGGAACCTCAACAGCCTGGCGTTCACCTCCGGCGGCACCACCCAGCCCCCGTCCAACCTGGCCGCGGGCAGGCCGACCACCGAGTCGTCGCACAACCAGACGTACGGCTCGGGCAACGTGACCGACGGCAACCAGGGCTCCTACTGGGAGAGCGCCAACAACGCGTTCCCGCAGTGGGTCCAAATCGACCTGGGCAGCGCGCAGAAGGCCACGAAGGTGGTACTGCAACTGCCCACGTCGTGGGGCGCCCGCAACCAGACCCTGACCCTGAGCGGCTCCACCGACGGCACGAACTTCACCACGGTCGTGTCCTCGGCGAGCTACGCCTTCAACCCGACGTCGAACAACACCGTCACCATCACCTTCCCGGCGTCGACCCAGCGCTACTGGCGGGCGACGATCACCGCGAACACGGGGTGGCCGGCGGCCCAGCTCTCCGAGTTCCAGATCTGGGCGTAGTACCGCACCGGCACCGGCGCGTCGCCACCAGTGGGTGGCGCGCCGGTGCACCGCGGCCGCGCTGAAGGCCTGCCAGTCGAGGATCTCCCGCTGCTGTTGCATGCTGCCCGTCCCACGCCGGCTCCCCGGCTCCGCGCGGCATACCGGTCACGGGCGGTGCTGGGCCTGGTCCGCCGGGGTCTCGTCGGCCGGGGTCTCGTCGGCCGGGGCGAGTCCGGCCTGGTAGGAGTCGGCCGGGGCCGGCACGATGGCGGTCTCCACGTGGCCGCTCTCCGCCGTGGTCACGTGCCCCTGCAGCTGCGCGACGGGCTCGGGGCGCAGGGCCACGCCGCTCGCGGCCAGCGTGACGAGCAGCGCACCCCACGCGAGGGTTGGGGTACCGGCGGCGGGACCGGGACCGGGGCCGGGGCGCCACCGGGGCCGGGGACACCGGCGTCGAGTGGCGCGGGCGGTACTCCACCGGCGCGGGGCGGGCCGGGATGGGTGAGTAGCGGGGGTATGCCGGGGCGACGTGGGTGATCGGGATGACCCGCACGTAGGGGCGGACGAGGGATGCAGGCATGGACCGACCGTAAGCTGCATCAGCCCCTGCCGATCCCTTCCGGATCGGGTGAGCAGACGAATCACCCTCCCACTCACCCGGTCCGGGCGAGATGTCACACGCGTCGCTTAGCATCGAGCCATGCCAGGCCAGCCCACGGAAGCCCGTTTCCTCATGGCAGCCGCGGCCGCAGGCCTGACACATGCGGGATTCAGCCTCTACTGGGCACTCGGCGGTCGCTGGCTGTTACCGACGGTAGGCCAGTGGGCAGTCGACAGCGCACGGGAAGCACCGCTGGCCGCCGCCATGTTGCTGATCGCCGTCGCCGCGGTGAAATGCGCGGTCGTGATCATTCCCCTGACGGCCGCGCGACGGCCGCTCCCCCGCCCAGGATTGTGGCGGGCGTTCGCGTGGCTGGCCGCCATCGTGCTCACCGGATACGGCGCGGTGAACTGCGTCGCGGCGTGGCTCGTGCTGGGCGGTGCGCTGCGGCCGGAGGGCGGTTTCGACCGGCAGGCGATGCTCGGCCACGCCTACCTGTGGGATCCGCTGTTCCTCGTCTGGGGTGTCCTCCTCGGCGCCGGCCTGCTCGCCGGTGGCACCGGCAGGCGCACGTCCAAGCCGGTGGCGTGACCGCCGCCTGCGCCGGTGGGCCGGGCACTCCATCGCGCTGAGATCCCTACCCGTCAGTCCAGCGGCTGGCGGGCGATCGCTCGCGCCTCTCTCCCGGCCAGCAGCCATCCTCCGAGGTACGCGACGATCGGCAGACCGACGAGGATCGCGGCCAGGTTGGGCACCGGCGGATGGGCCAGCCAGTGCACCTCCCGGTGGTACCAGGCCAGCAGCGCCAGATACGCGCAGGCGGTGCCGATGACGGCCCCGCATAGCGCCAGCGCCCCGGCGGTCGCGGCGGTGAGCGCCCGCCGGGTCCTGCGCCGGGCGCCGGCCGCGGTCAGCGTGCGCAGGTCCCGGGCCGTCTCGCTGCGGATGAGCCCGACGGTCATGGCGAGCACGCCGAGGGCGACCGCGATGCCGGCGGCGGTGAACTGGTCGGCCAGCCGGGCCTGATCCACACCGGTCGGGCGGGACTCGACGTTGAGCCCGGCGGCGATCGCCGCCTGCCGCGTCTGGTCGATCTGCGCCGCCGTCAGCGCCCGCGGCGCGTGGATCAGCCAGCCCACCGGCATTGCCGTCAGGTGCAGCCGCGTCATGCCGTGCGTCGTGATCAGCATGCCGGGCAGCGACGTGTAGCTCGGCAGCGTCGCGTGCTGCAGGATCAGATGCCAGTCGACGGGGCGGCCGGGAATCAGGTCGTATCCGGCGATGCTCGTTCGCGGGGTGAGCAGGTCGGTGTCGGCCTTGATGCCCGCCGGGTCGATGCCGTAGTGCGCGAGCAGTTCCGGCGTGGCGACGAATATCGGGACCGTTTCGTCGCCGGGGTACTCGACAGATCCGTCGCCGGCGGCGTGCGGCTTGCCCAGCTCGACCGGCGGCCGGCCGCCACGCTCGAGCGGCATGTCCGGATCGACCGCGCCGGTCAGTGGCAGCACCGAGGTGGCGTGCACCTCGGCGGCGATCGCGTCGACCTGGTGCCGCATGGCCTGCGCCTGCGCTGACGAGAGGATCGGTGCCGGCCCGTCCATCCGCTCCTGGGACAGCCAGACGACGATCTGGTCGGCCGGCAGGTTGCCGCTGGGGGCCGCCGCCTTCGCTGCCGTGACGGCGGTGCTCAGGGCGACAACGGCGGCGATGGCGACGGCCAGCCCGATCGCGGCCAGCGCCGCGCTGGACCGGGAACGGTAGCGCGCCAGGTCGCGCATCGCCAGCCGGGACGCCAGGGGTGTGTGGCGTGCGAGCCGCCCGATGGTGGCGACGCCGATCGGGGCGAGCAGCAGCAGCGCGATCGCGGTGGCCAGCACGCCGCCGAGGATGTACGGCACCTTCGTCTGCTGTGCCATGAACAGCGAGGCCAGGCCGAGGATCAGCAGTACGGCGCCGAAGGCCGCGAACCGGCGGGCCGGGCGGGGCGGTGCCGGTCGCGCGGACAGTGCGGCGACGACCGGCATGCGCGCGGCGGCGCGGGCCGGCCACCACGCGGCCACGACGGCGGTCACGGTCGCCAGCAGGACGGCGATGAGCAACGGCGTCCAGGGCAGGTTGAACCGGTCGATGCGGTGGCCCAGCGGCGACTCCAGCTGACGGCTGAACGCGAGCCAACCGGCGACCCCCACGACGGCGCCGGCGAACGCGCCGACCCCGCCGATGACCACGCCGTTGGCCAGCAGGACCAGGCGGATGTGCCGGTGGCTGGCGCCGATCGCGCCGAGCATGCCGAGCGCGCGCAGCCGCCGCTGGGCCATCACGGTGAACCCGGCCACCGCCAGCAGGCCGACGAACACCAGCCCGATCGTGGCCAGCACGAGCACCAGCACGCTGGACATGTCCTGCGCGTCGGAGCGGATCTGGATCTGCGCGCCGTCCGGCCGCCGCTTCGCGACGAAGTCCGCGTTGGACGCCCGGATGAGCACGTCGGCGTGGTCCGGCGCGGTGGACTGGCCGGGCGCCACGAGGGCGAACGCGTCGTGCAGGTTGAGCGGGTTCTCCACCAGAGCGACCACGGTCCGCCGCTTGCCGCCCTGGTCCCAGGTGCCGCCGACGTGCAGACCGAAGATCGTCGCCACGCGATCGGTGACGGCGATCTCATCGGGGCCCTGCGGCCACCGGCCGGAATCCAGCCGCAGCATCGTCCGGCCGTACACCCCGTCGGGGTCCTGGGCGCGCAGGTCGATGCCGTTCGCCGAGCCGGGCACCGGGATCTTCTTCTCGTGCCCGATCACCTCGATGGTGCCGAACGAGCTGCGCAGCGTGGCGAGGTCGGCCTCGAGCTGCGTGCCGGTGCTGGCCAGGGTCACCAGGTGGTTGGCGGTGCCGAAGACGGCCGCCTCGGACGGGGCGTTGGCGCCGATGCCGAGGCCGACGGTGGTGGCCGCCACCGCGAGCAGCAGCAGGGCCAGCACGATCGACTGCTGGCGCCACTCGCGCCGGAACAACCGCCAGGCCCAGCGCACCACGGCGCGGCGCGCGGGCATCCCGCCGTGGCCGGTGCCGAGCGCCGGTGGCGGGTCCTGCACCGCGAGGCTCACCGCCGGGCCTCCCCGGCGAGCAGCGAGTCCGGCCCCGGCCGCGGGCCGGTGCGGTCGACCATCCGGCCGTCGCGGATGAACATGACCCGGTCGGCCCAGGAGGCCAGCTGCGCGTCGTGCGTCACCACCACCGCGGCCACGCCGCGCTTGCAGGCGGTCAGGATCATGCGCATGACGGCCTCGCCGTTGGCGGAGTCGAGCGCGCCGGTCGGCTCGTCGGCCAGCAGCAGCCGGCGATCCCCGACGACGGCCCGGGCGATCGCCACCCGCTGCCGCTCGCCGCCGGAGAGCTGGTCCGGGAACCGCGACGCGCGGTCGGCCAGGCCGAGCTCCTCCAGCGCCCGCAGTCCGGCGGCGCGCGCCTTGCCGGCGGAGACGCCGTCGAGCTCCAGCGGCAGCGCCACGTTCTCCGCGGCGGTGAGCCCGGGCAGCAGGTTGAAGTCCTGGAACACGTAGCCGATCGCCCGCCGGCGCAGCCGCGCCCGGTCCTCGCGCGACATCGCCCCGAGCGGCTGCCCGGCGACCAGGACCTCGCCGGCGGTCGCCGTCTCCAGCGCCCCGGCGATGGTGAGCAGGGTGCTCTTGCCCGAGCCGCTCGGGCCCATGACCGCGACCATCTTGCCCGGCTCGACGGTCAGGTCGACCTCGTGCAGCGCGTGTACCTCGTCGGAGCCGTCCAGGTACGTCTTCGACACCCCGCGCAACTGCAGTGCCCAGCTCATCGGCGCACCCCCGCGCGGCGCCGGATCTGCGGTGCCGGGGCCCGCGGCGGGGCCGGCGGTTCGAGCGCGGCCCGCTTGAGCCGCCCGTCGGCGGTGTCCAGCCACCGCACGACCGAGTCCAGCCGGTACAGCTCGGCGTCGACGACCAGTGCCAGGCCGAGGTCGAGGTCGCCCTCCTCCTCCTTGAGCCGGGTCCACTGCTGCATCAGCTCGACCAGGTAGCGCCGGTGCACCTGGATGACCTCGTGCACGTCCACGCCCGGCAGCCGCACCGCGATGAGGATCTTGATGACCAGCTCGTCGCGCGGCGGGGACGCGAGGTCGGGCGGCGTGCGCAGCCAGCCGGCGAGCTCGTCGGCGCCGCCGGCGGTGATCTGGAACCCCTTCTGCGGGCCGGGGTCGGCGTCGTCGTCGGACTCGACCAGGCCGTCACGCTCCAGCCGCTGCAGGGTCGTGTACACCTGGCCGACGTTGAGGGGCCACACCTCGCCGGTGCGCGCCTCGAACTCCTCGCGCAGTTGCAGACCGTACTTCGGGCCCTCGCTCAGCAGCGCCAGCAACGCATGCCGGATGCTCATGATGCCACCACACTCGATATCATGCTGCGTAGCATACCGAGTATAGTCGAGCCCGTCCACGACGGCCGGTCGATGCCTCGAGACTCGCCCGGCGCAGACGTACGGCTTGCTGTGGCTCACCACCCCGAAGGACGGCGGCTTTCGCCGACTGAGGATCAGCCGCCCTTCTGCTGGCCGATCCCGGGCTGGATCCGGGCGGACGCGATCGCCTTGCCGTTGGCGTTGTAGACGGTGACAAGGGGATACTGCTCGGCCGGCCCCGGGCTCGTCTCGCCGCGGTCGGGGCAGAAGGTCACGTCCGGCGCCGGTGGCCGCGGGAGATCCTGATGCCCGCTCTGCCCACGGTCAGGGGCCGTACCCGATGAAGCGGCCAGGACCGACGATCAAGTCGATCGCGGTCAGGAGAAAAGCCAGGCCCCCGACAACGGCGAAGAACGCACCGAGCATCCGGTCGAGGCGGACGAACCCTGCCGGATCGGCGGGTTTGCGGCGAAGGCGAGGACTCCACCGTTGAGCCGCCCGGATGTGTTTCGTGGCGACGTCACGGTAATTGGTCGCCAGCGCGGCTCCGGCCACGGTCATCGCGGCCGTGAACGCAAGGAGTATCCACGGGGTGGCCACGCTGTTCAGCGTCACACGACGGCACGACCGGGACAAGCCCCGCTGGACACCGCGGCGTGGCGGCGCCGGACCGCTCACCGGCGGACGCGATGGCACTGCGGCGACGCGGGCTATCGGGCCGGGAGCCGCCGGGTGTCCTGGCCGGAACCGCGCGGGAGCGCATTGAGGGCGATAAGCGTTGGCGGGATGGTGGTCAGGTGCATTGCCGCGAGGGACACCGCGCTGGTGGTGTCGAATCCGGCCGGGATCGTCATCACCGCGATGGTGGCCACCGCGAGCGCCGGGGCGGCGATGCGCGCCACGAGGATGGCCGCCGGCCACTTGCGGGACAGCGCCGCGACCAGGCCCAGCCCGGACACCAGCGGCACGAGCGACATGACCGTGACCGCGACCGGGTCGACCCGCACGTCTGCGCCGTTCTGCCGGTAGGTGAAGGCGCCGCCGAGCGCGCGGCCGATGGCGTACACGGCCAGGTTGGCAAGGAGCAGGCCGGCGAGCATGGCGGCGATCAACGCCAGCCGACCCGCGGGCGTTCCGACCCGGCTGCGCGAAGGGTCGGCGCCGGCGCCGGTCACGCTCAGCGGTCCCGGGTCAGGAAGGACGCCAGGCCGTCGAGGATGGCCCGGGTGCCTTCTTCGCGACCTTCGACCGAGTCAAGACCGTCGAAGTGGACGCCTTGTTCGGTGTACGTCAGGCGGGTGGCGTCGCCGTCGGGCTCCACCGCGATGGTGGTCAGCGACGTGGACAGGTGCCGGTCGTCGATCCACATGTCGTAGGTGAAGACGATGCGGCACCGGTCGACGATGTCGGTGTAGGTGGACTCGAACCGCGACCGCGGGCCGCCGTGCCACTGGCCCTCCTCGACGGCGCGTCCGCCGACGCGGAAGTCGTGGGACTTGTGCCCGACCTCGAACGCCGGCCCGCCGCCGAACCACTGGTCCCGTGCGTCGTTGTCGGACAGCGCGTGCCAGACCTCGGCGACGGGCACGGGATACGTGCGTTCGACGACGAAGGTCGCGTGCGTCTGGCTACGTTCGATCGTGTCATTCATGTCGTCTCCTTGTGGGTGGGTGTGTCGAGGAAGGCGGCGAGCCGGTCGAGGCGGTGCTCGGCGGGCAGGCGCTGCCGGCTGATCCATTCGGCCGCCGGGGTGAGCGCGTCGGCCGCCAGCTGGTAGGTCCGGACTCGGCCGACCTTGCTGGACACCACGATCCCGGCGGCCTCGAGGACGCCGAGGTGCTGGACCACGCTGGGCAGGGCCATGTCGAACGGGCGGGCAAGCTCGCTCACCGACGCCGGACCACGGGCCAGCCGCTCCACCATCGCCCGGCGGCTGGCGTCGCCAAGGGCGTGGAACATCCGGTCGAGCCCGTCGTGATACTTAGGCACGTACCTAAGTATTGGACCCTGCCCGACCCCTCGTCAAGGGCCGCCACCAACTCTCAACCCGGCCGGACGATACGGGCCACGTAGGCGCTGCTCTCCGCGCCGGAGCCGCCCGGGGCGGGATGGCCGGCGTGAACCCGTTCCGCCGTTCACCCGGATACATCGGTGGAACATGCGGTTCATTCGGTGCAGGAGTGGGGGACGTGATGGAAGCCAAGAACCATACGGGCCGTGCATGGCCGCGGCGTTGACGTCCGTGACCGCCGACGAGGCGACGGATGCGGCGGTCATCGAGGCCTCGCGCCGCGATCCGGCGCTGTTCGGTGTCCTGTACGACCGGTATGCGGCACAGCTGTACCGGTACGCACACCGCCGTCTGGGTGCGCAGCTCGCCGAGGATGTCGTCGCCGAGGCGTTTGCCGCCGCGTTCACCCGCCGTGACCGCTACAACGTGGCGTACGAGGATGCCCGGCCGTGGTTGTTCGGCATTCTGACGAAGGAGATCGGGACGCAGCGGCGCCGCGAAGTGGCCCACAACCGCATGCTGGCGAGGAGCTTCGCCGAGGTCACGGGCGACGATCTCGCCGATCGGGTCAGCGCAGAGGTCACCGCACGGGCCGCGCACGGCCGGCTGAGTGCCGCGCTGGCCGGACTGTCCGCAGGGGACCGGGATGTGCTGCTCCTCGTCGCGTGGGGCGACCTCAGGTATGAGGAGGTCGCGTACGCGCTCGCCATCCCGGTGGGCACCGTCCGTCACGGCTCAACCGGGCGCGCCGGAAGGTCCGGGCATCGCTGGGTGGCGCCAATCCAGCCATCGTTTTCGAGGAGGGGCCATGAACGACCTGAACATGTTGCAGGATCTCGGCGCCGCACGCGATCCGGCGACCGGTGAGCCGCCACCCGGACTGCGGCACCGCGTGCTGCACGGGTTCGACGGGCCGGCCCCCCGGCGGCGGCGCCGGTGGCGGCTGTCGCCGGGTTGGAGCCTGGCGACCTCGGCCGGCCTCGTCGCGGTGTTGGCCGTCGCGTTGATCGCCGGCGGCCCGGATGGTTCCGGGCCGTCCGGCAGGCGGACGGAAGGCGTGCTCACGGCGAGCGACCTGCTGCTGCGGGCCGCGCAGAACATGCGCGCGGACACGACGCCGCCACCCCGGCCGGACCAGTTCGTCTATGTCCAGTCGATCAGCGCGTACCCGACGAACCCCGCTCGCATCCGGCCGGTCCAGCCGAAGATGCGCCAGCTCTGGTTGTCGGCCGACGGGACGCACGACGGCCTGCTGCGGGAGAGCGCGATGCCGGGCGGGCCGCCGGCCAGCGACATCATTGCGGAGGCCCCGCTGCCCGGCTGCCGCAACGGCAAGGCCGCGGTGGTCGACCAGCACTGGAAGGTACACCCGGACCAGCTCCAGGATTGCAGCGTGGATCCCGCATACCGGGCGGACGTGCCGACCAACGCCGCGGACATGCTGCGGTATCTGCGCGGCAAGGCAAACGACCACAGCGATGCCGCCAAATTCCTGGAGATCAGGGTTGTGATCCGCGAGAAGTACCTGACGCCGGGTCAGCTCGCGGCCGTGTTCGAGGCCGCGTCGCACCTGTCGGGCGTGGTCGTGGTGCCCGATGTGGTTGACGTCGCCGGCCGGCGCGGTGTCGCGGTCGCGTTGTCGGTGCCGGCGTCCGACCCCACGGGGGCTTCGCCGCCGGCGAAGGCATCGATCTGGCAGCAACAGCTGATCTTCGATCCGACCACCTACGCGTACCTCGGGTACCAGACGGTGGCCGTCGCCGATGTCGACGGGCACAAGCGCGGCGACCTCCTCGGGGGCAGCGCCGCGTTGCAAAATGCGATTGTCGACCGGGCCGGCCAGGTTCCGTAGCCCCGAGCGAAAGGCCACCGGGACGGTCGTCATATGGTCGTCATCACGCTGTAGTGTCGCCCCGGGATCACCTACATGCGGGAGCGTCGATGATCGCGCGGGTGTGGCGGGGGTGGGCGCCGGCGGCGACGGCCGACGACTATCAGCGGCACTACGAGACCGAGGTTGCCGAGCATCTCGGGCGGGTGCCGGGGTTTCGCGGGGCCCGGCTGCTGCGCTGCGCCGACGGGGATGAGGTGCTGTTCACCTCGGTCACGTACTTCGGCAGCATGGACGACGTGCGCGGGTTCGCCGGGGAAGATCCGGACCTCGCCGTCGTCGAGGAGACCGCACGGCGGGCGCTGAGCCGCTGGGACGAGCGGGTCAGCCACCACGAGGTGGCCGTCGACCTTCAGGGCTCGTAGCGCTCGCGGCGGGCCGCGAGCGCTACGACTCACCCGTCACCGTGAGTGCACCCGGGAGAGCATCACGCCGCCGCGAGCCTGAGCGATTCACCCGCGGATTTGGTTGTCATCGGCGCAGAATCGTGTTCGGGCTGCTCTTCAGCTTCCCCTCAGCTTTCGTCTGCGACCTTGAGCGACTCGAAGTCGGGTGACCGCACGGGGGAGGGATCGGATGGGCGAAACGGACGGCAAGGACACCTCGGACAAACCGGCCCAGGGGCGCGGGCGGCGCGCTGCCCTGCTGCTGGTTGGCGTCGCCGTCGTCATCTGGTCCGCGATGCACCTGTCCGCGCTCGGCGCCTCCTGGACGCAGGCCTGGCACCTGATCGCCAACCTGGGCTGGCGCTGGCCGATCTTCCTGGGCGTGGTGTGGCTGCTCGGGCTGGTGGTGCACACCTCCGTGCTCACCGCCTCGCTGCCGGGCCTGTCGCACCGGCGGGCCCTCACGCTCAACCTGTCGGGCAGCGCCGTGTCCAACGTGCTGCCGCTCGGCGGGGTGGCCGGCACCGCGCTCAACCTCGGCATGGTCCGCGGCTGGGGCCACACCGGGCTGGAGTTCGCCCGGTTCGTGGTCGTGTCGAAGGCCTGGGACCTCGTCGCGAAGCTGGTCATGCCGCTCGTCGCGGTCGCCTTGCTGCTGCTGGCCGACGCTGGCCCGCTCGGGCACGGCCTGCTGTGGCTGGGCTGCTCGGCGCTGAGCGCCGGCGCCGGGCTGCTCGTCGTGGCCGCCCTGCTGGGCCGGGCCGCGCCGCTGCTGCGCCTGGTCTCGCTGGCCGAGCGGCTCTGGACCCGCCGACCCCGCCGCGCCCGGTCCGCGGCGGGTGGCCCGGACGCCTCCCCGGGCTGGGCCGCGGCCACCGCCGCACTGCTGGACGGCACCGACCGGCTGGTGCGCCGCCGCTGGGCGGAGCTGAGCTGGGGCATGGCCGGCTACTGGGTGCTGCAGGGCGCGCTGCTGTGGTTCTGCCTGGCCGCGATCCACGTGCACCTGCCGATGACGGTGGTGCTCGCCGCGCTGGTCGCCGAGCGGCTGCTGACCGTGGCCGCGATCACGCCCGGCGGGGCCGGGGTGGTCGAGGCCGGCACGATCGCGGTGCTGATCGCCCTCGGCGCCGACCCCACCGACGCGCTCGCCGGGGTGCTGCTCTACCGGGCCTTCGTCTTCGTCGCCGAGATCCCCGTCGGCGGCCTCGCCACCGCCCTGTGGCTGCTGGGCCGGCGCCTCGCCGCCTGAGCCTGCCGGAGTAGGAGATCCCCCTTCCATGCGCATCGCCCACATAACGGACGTGTACCTGCCGCGCCTCGGCGGCGTCGAGCTGCAGGTGCACGACCTGGCCTCCCGGCAGCACCGCGGCCGCCACGAGACCCTCGTGCTCACCACCACCGCCCCGGCCTGGCCCGCCGCCGCGGCGCCCGACGAGGTGCCGGTGCTGCGCATCGGCCGCGACGGCGGCTTCGGCGCCGGGCCTTACCGCGCCGTCGGCACGCGGGCGCTCAGCGATCTGCTACGGGCCCACGCCGTCGATGCGGTGCACGCCCACGTCTCCGCCTTCTCCCCGCTGGCCTGGACGGCGGCCCGCCTCGCCGCGGCCGGCGGCCCGCCGACGGTCGTGTCGGTGCACTCGATGTGGCACGACATCGCCCCACTGGTACGCCGCTTCGCCCGCTGGCAGGACGCCGCCGCCTGGCCCGTGCAGTGGGCCGCGGTCAGCAGCGCCGCCGCGTCGGCGGTCCGCGACGCCCTCGACGGCACCCCGGTCGCCGTGCTGCCCAACGGCATCGACCCGGCCTCCTGGCTGCTGCCCGACCGGCCGCCCGCCGCCGCGGTGCCGACGCTCATCAGCGTGATGCGGATGGTGCGCCGCAAGCGGCCGCGGGCCCTGTTGCGCACCCTGCTGGCGCTGCGCGAGTCGCACCCGGGCCGGTTCCGCGCCGTGCTCGTCGGCGACGGGCCGCTGCTGCCGGGGCTGCGCCGGGAGATCGCTTCGGCCGGGGCGGCCGGCGACATCGAGCTCACCGGGGCCCTCGACCGCACCGCGATCCGGGCCCTGCTCGCCTCTGCCGACGTGTACGTGGCGCCGGCGCCGCGCGAGTCGTTCGGCATCGCCGCGCTCGAGGCCCGCAGCGCCGGCCTGCCGGTCGTGGCCCGGGCCGGCAGCGGGGTGGCCGACTTCATCCGCCACGGCGTCGAGGGCTGGCTGGTGCACTCCGACGAGGAGCTGCGGGCCACCCTCAGCGAGCTGCTCGACGAACCGGGCCGGGCCGCCGCCGTCGCCCAGCACAACCGCGCGGTGCCGCCGTGCGTGCGCTGGGAGACCGTCCTGGAGGGGGCCGACGCGCTCTACGCCCGGGCCGCGGCGTTCCTCGGGCGGCGGGCGCCCGCGCAGGAGAACGCGTGACGTTCACGCTGGTCGCCTTCCACGCCCACCCCGACGACGAGACCCTGCTCACCGGCGGGACCCTCGCCCGGGCGGCGGCCGAGGGGCACCGGGTCGTGCTCGTCACCGCCACCCTCGGCGAGGCCGGCCTGTCCGCCGGGCCGACCGGCGCGGCGCTCGGGGAGCGCCGCCACCGGGAGCTGCTCGCCGCCGCGGAGGCGCTCGGCGTCGACCGGGTGGAGACCCTCGGCTACGCCGACTCCGGGCTCGACGCGGCCGCCGCCGGGGCCGACGGCCGTCCCGAGGGCCCCGGCGGAGGCCGCTCCGCCGACGCGCCCGTCGCCGGGGCCGACGGCGGTCCCGAGGCTCCCGGCGGAGGCCGCTTCGCCGACGCGCTCGCCGCCGAGACCGACGGCCGTCCCGAGGGCTCCGGCAGGGTCCGCTTCGCCGACGCGCCCGTCGCCGAGGCCGCCGCCCGGCTGGCCGCCATCCTGCGCCGGGAGCGGGCCGACGTGGTCACCGGCTACGACCCGCGGGGCGGCTACGGGCACCCCGACCACGTGCAGGTGCACCTCGTGGCCGAGGAGGCGGCCCGGCTGGCCGGCACGCCGGTGCTGCTGCGGGCCACCGTCGACCGCGGGGCGCTGCGGCCGGTGCTGGCCGCGCTGCGCCTGGCCGGGCGCCTGCTGCCGGCCCTGCCGCTGCAGGGCGCGGCGACGGCGTTCACCGAGCGGGCCGAGATCACCCACGTCGTGGACGTCCGGCGGTACCACCGCCAGAAACGCGCCGCGATGAAGGCCCACGCCAGCCAGGGCGAGGGCGGCCGGGGCCTGCGGACCCTCGCGCTGCTGTCGCGGCTGCCCGGCCCGCTGTTTCGCGCCGTGGCCGGCCGGGAGTGGTTCGTCGAGCCCGGCCGTACCCCCACCACCCCGCCGTGCGGCGACGTGTTCGACGGGGTGCGCCGCCCGGAGGCAGCGCCGCGGCCAGCGCCGTGACCACCGCCGCGCCCAGCAGCCAGCCGGCCAGCACGTCGGACGGCCAGTGCGCGACCAGGAAGGCCCGGCTCAGCCCGACCAGCCCGGCCCAGGTCAGGACGGCCGCCGCGAGGGTCCGGCGGGCCCACGCGGGCCACGGCAGGGTCCACCCGACGGCGATCGCCGCGCCGGCCACGAGTGCCGACGCGGTGCTGTGGCCGGAGGGGAACGAGTAGCCGTACGACTCGGTCAGCCGGTGCGCGGGGCGCTGCCGGGCGATGAGGTGCAGCAGGGCCAGCCGCGCGCCGGTGCCCACCACGGTGACCGCGGCCACGAACAGCGCCGCCCGCCAGCGCCGGGCCAGCAGCAGCCCGGCCAGCCCCACGAGGACCATCCCGTGCAGCGCGACCGAGTCGGCACTGTGTGTCACGGCCGACATGGCGGCGCGCCACCAGCCGTGGGCCTCGGTGAACCGGCCGAGCGCCCCGCTGAGCGCGGCGTCGGCCCGGACGAACGCGGGGGCCCGGGTGGCGAGCAGGACCACCAGCACGAGCAGGGCCATCGATGGAGCCACGGGGCGCGGGGAGGGCACGCACCATGCTCCCCCGGGGGCGGTGCGGACCATTGTGGGTGCGGGGTGGTATCACGCATATGGGGGGTCGATGCGACGTGCGAGTGCTGGTGGTCGAGGACGAGGTGGACCTCGCGGAAACGCTGCGTGACGGGCTTGGCGGCGAGGGATTCACGGTGGACGTCGTGCACACCGGGGTCGACGGGCTGTGGGCGGCGACCGAGACGCCCTATGGGGCGTACGACGCGGTCGTGCTGGACATCATGCTGCCCGGACTGTCGGGCTACGAGGTGTGCCGGCGGATGCGGGAGCGCGAGGTGTGGACGCCGGTGCTCATGCTGACCGCCAAGGACGGCGAGTACGACCAGGCCGACGCGTTCGACCTCGGCGCCGACGACTATCTCACCAAGCCGTTCTCGTTCGTGGTGCTGGTGGCCCGGCTGCGGGCGCTCATCCGGCGGGGCGCGCCGCAGCGGCCCGTGGTGCTGTGCGCCGGGGACCTGCGGCTGGACCCGGTGCAGCGGCGGGTCACCCGGGGCAGCGAGGAGATCACGGTGACCGCGAGGGAGTTCGCGCTGCTGGAGTTCATGCTGCGCCACCCCGGCGACGTGCTGAGCCGCACGGCGATCATCGAGAACGTGTGGGACGCCCACTTCGACGGCGACCCCAACATCGTCGAGGTCTACGTCGGTTACCTGCGCAAGAAGATCGACCACCCCTTCGGGCGCACGGCCATCAAGACGGTGCGCGGGGCGGGCTACCGGCTCGATCCGGACGGCGGCTGAGCGCGGGCCGAAACCGACAGGCCTGCACAGCGCTCCGTCGCTATTGACAACGATCTTTGCCTTCGGCGACCATTCTGAGAGCGCTCTCACGTCCGCCACGTGGGGGCTGATCAGGCATGCACTTCTCCCCCGCCCCCAGACCGAGAAGGGCACAACGGCTGTGACAGACCAACAAAAACCAACAGGCCGGCCGCGCGCACGCCGCGCACTGCTGGCCGGCGCGGGCGTCGCGGTGCTGGCCGCCGCGTCGTTCGCCGCGCTCCCGCAAGCCTCGGCTTCGCTCCCCGCGACCCCGTCCGGCTGGACCCAGGTGTTCGCCGACGACTTCAACGGCTCGGCCGGCACCGGCGTCAACACCGGCAACTGGCTGTACGACCTCGGCCACGGCTACCCCGGCGGCGCCGGCAACTGGGGCACCGGCGAGATCGAGAACATGACCAACAGCACCCAGAACGTCTACCTGGACGGCGCCGGGAACCTGGCCATCAAGCCGATCCGCGACGGTTCCGGCAACTGGACCAGCGGCCGCATCGAGACCCAGCGCACCGACCTCGCCGCCCCGGCGGGCGGCAAGCTGCGCATCGAGGCCCGGCTGCAGCAGCCGAACGTCAACACCGGCAACGGCGCCGGGTACTGGCCGGCCTTCTGGGCGCTGGGCGCGGCGGCGCGCGGCACCGGGGCGAGCGGCTGGCCCGGCATCGGCGAGATCGACATCATGGAGGACATCAACGGCCGCAGCTCGGAGTTCGCCACCCTGCACTGCGGGGTCTCGCCGGGCGGCCCGTGCAACGAGACCACGGGCATCGGCAGCGGCGAGCGGGCCTGCGGCGGCTGCCAGACCGGCTTCCACACCTACGCGGTGGAGCAGGACCGCAGCACGTCGCCGGAACAGATCCGCTGGTACCTCGACGGCAACAACTTCTTCACCGTCAACGCCAACCAGGTCGACGCGACCACCTGGAACAACGCCACGCACCACGGGTTCTTCATCATCCTCAACGTGGCCATCGGCGGCGGCTTCCCGGACGCGTTCGGCGGCGGCCCCAACGGCTCCACCGTCTCCGGCCAGCCGATGCTCGTCGACTACGTCGCGGCCTACACCAGCGGTGGTGGCGGCGGGGGCGGGGGCGGCGGGGGTGGCACCGGCAAGGCCATCACCGGCCCCGGCGGCCTCTGCCTCGACGTGCGCTCCTCCGGCACCGCCAACGGCACCCCGGTGCAGATCTACACCTGCAACGGCACCGGCGCCCAGCAGTGGACCTACGTCGAGGCCGGCACCACGCTGCACGCCCTCGGCAAGTGCCTGGACATCCCGAACGGCTCCACCGTCAACGGCGCCAAGCTGCAACTGTGGGACTGCAACAACACCGCGGCACAGGTGTTCATCCACCGCGCCGACAACACGTACTACAACCCGCAGGCCAATAAGTGCCTGGACGACCCGTCCGGGTCGGTGACGCCGGGCACCCAGGTGCAGATCTGGGACTGCAACGGCACCGGCGCGCAGAAGTTCTCGCTGCCGGCGTAAGTTTCCCGGTTCGCCGCTGATCGGCGGCCCGGCCCGACGTGCGCGGGCCGGGCCGCAACCGCGGCCCCTGGCTCCGCGTGAAGATCGAGATCGGCGACTACCGCACCGGTGTCAACGACGGTGCGCTCGGCCCTCCGTTCCGCCGCGGACTGGGAGTAGAATGCCGACGCATACCACGACGGACCCTCGACATGCTGGTCGCCGACAGCTGCGGGGACGCCCCGCAGCCGGTGACCGCCGTCACCTGCACCCCGCGCTGAGCCTTTGCTAAGCCCAGCCGCCCGGCGACCGATGATCGCGATGTTGCCGGGCTGGACTGGGGAGCGCACATGACCGATCGATGGATGGCCGTCGGGACCTCGCTGAGCGCGGACTCCCACGAGGCGGGACGGGAGGCCGCCCTCGCCGCGCTGGACGGCCCCGACCCGAAGCTGCTGCTGGTGTTCGCCGGCATCGAGCACGACCCGCGGCGCCTGGCCGAGGGCGTGCGGGCCGCGGCGCCGGGCGTGCCGGTGCTCGGCTGCTCCACGCACGGCGAGATCGGCGACGGCGGCCCGCGCGACGGCAGCGTGGTGGTGACCGCGCTCGGCGGCGCCGGCTTCTCGGTGAGCACCACCGCCGTGCCGGAGATCTCGGGCCGCCAGCGCGAGGCCGGCGCGGAGGCGGCCCGCTGCGTCGCCGCGGTCGACGACCGGCCGCACCGCGTGCTGCTGCTGCTCACCGACGGGCTCGCCCTCGACCAGGAGCTGGTGATCAAGGGCGCCTACGGCGTGCTCGGCGCCGCCGTGCCGCTCTTCGGCGGGGCCGCCGGCGACGGCTGGCGCATGTCCGGCACCTTCCAGCTGCACGGCACCGACGTCTACGGCAACGGCCTCGTCGCCGCCTGCATCGGCTCCGACGCGCCGATCGCCATCGGCATCGACCACGGCTGGCGCCCGGCGGGCGAGCCCCTCGTCGTCACCCAGAGCGGCGACGGACGGGTGCACGAGCTCGACGACGCCCCGGCCCTGGACGCCTACCTCGACCGGCTCGGCGCCCCCGGCGACGTGTACGGCGACGAGGTCGCCCTGCGCCACTACGTGCTGAGCCGCCCCCTGGGCGTGCAACGGCGCAGCGGCATCCAGATCCGCAACATGAGCACCGCGGTCGACGTCGCCGGGCGCACCATCGGCGGCGGCGGTGACCTGTCCCTGGGCGCGCTCACCTTCGCCATGGAGGGCGACGAGGAGTCGGTGGTGGCCGCCTCGGCCCGGGCCTGCCGCTCGGCGATCGACCAGCTCGACGGGGTCACCCCGGTCGGCCTGCTCACCCTGAGCTGCGCCGCCTGCCGGGCGGTGCTCGGCGACGACGGCGTGGCCAAGGAGGGGGCCGGCATCGCCGAGCAGGCCGGGAACATCCCCTTCGCCGGCTTCTACACCTACGGCGAGATCGCCCGCACCAGGGGCATCAACGGGTTCCACAACCAGACGATGGTCGTCCTGGCGTTCGCCTGAAAGGGGACCTGCGGTGGCCGAAGGAGCTCTGGCTGCGCAGCACCTGGTCGAGCTGCTCGCGACCGTCTCCGGCTACGACGACGAGGACACGGCGATCCACGCCGCGGTCGAGCGGGCCGCCGAGACCGTCGAGGCGGAGGTCTGCGCCCTGCTCATCGGCGACACCGTGATCGACGCCGTCGGCCTGCCCGAGGGCTCGGCCGACTACGCCGAGCTGGCCCGGGTGCCGCGCGGCCGCGGGCGCGTCGAGCTGCCCGGCCTCGGAGCGTGCGGCGCCGGCTGGGCCCAGCTCGGCCGGGCCGACGAGGGCGTGCTGGTGCTGGCCCGGGCCGGCGACGACTTCAGCGTGGCCGAGCACAACCTGATCCGGGGCATGGCCAAGGTGCTCGGCCTGACCCTGCGGATGCTGCGCCGGGAGCGTCTGATGCGCCACCTGTACGACATCCAGCGCCTCATCTCGCGCCGCGCCCCGCTGGCCGAGGTGCTGCGCGCGACCCTCGCGGCGGCCGCGGACGTGCTCGGCGCCGTGGAGCTGTTCCTCGTCGACCCCGACGACCCGGACGGCGCCCTCGTCACCACCGGCGGCGCGGGCCCGCTGGCCTGGCGGCGCCGGCCGATGGGCGACGACCCGCTGGTCGCCTCGGTGATCGCCATCGACCGGGTCCAGGAGCGGCCCGGCGGGCGCATCGCGGTCCCGGTGCACGAGTGCGGCCGCACGGTCGGCGCCCTGGCCGCCGACCCGCTCCCGGGCCACCGCCTCGACCGCGACAACCTGCTCTCCTTCGCCGAGCACGTCAGCCTCGCCCTCACCGACGCCGAGGCCGCCCGCGACATGGAGGCCGCCCGGCACGACACCCTCACCGGCCTGCCCGGCCGGGCGCTGTTCCACGAGCGGCTGCGGCACTGCCTGGCCCAGCGTCCCGCGCCGGGCACGATCGCGCTGCTCTTCGTCGACCTCGATGGCTTCAAGGCGGTCAACGACACCCTGGGCCACGCGGCCGGCGACCTGCTGCTGGCCGAGCTGTCCGGGCGCCTGCAGGCCGCCGTGCGCCGCGGCGACGTGGTCGGGCGGCTCGGCGGCGACGAGTTCGCGGTGGTGCTGAGCCCGGCCGGGGAGGACCTGGCGGCCGAGGTGGCGGCCCGCATCATCGACGAGCTGTCCCGCCCCGTCCCGGTGCCCGGCGGCCTGGCCGAGGTCGGCTGCAGCGTCGGCGTCGCGCTCAACGGCGCGGACGGCGACGAGGACCTGCTGGCGCGGGCCGACATGGCGATGTACGAGGCCAAACGCTGCGGCGGCGGCCGCTTCGTGCTCGCCGGCGCCGAGACGCTGCGCCTGGTCGAGGGGGCGACGCTGGTGCCGTGACGCGCGCGGAGCGGTCGGGATCGGCGGACTGGCATCGACGCGCGACACTGAGCTCGTGCAGATCGTCGAGCACAGTGTCGTCGGTACCCGCTCGGCCGTGCTGCGGCTGCGCCGGCCCGGCACCGAGCTGCAGTTCGTCGTGTTCCCGATGTTCCACGTGGCCAGCCCGCGCTTCTACGCCGAGGTGCGCGAGCGGCTGCGCCGCTGCGACCTGCTCGTGGTCGAGGGGGTCTCCGGCCGCTCGCCGCTGACCTGGGCCATCACGTCGACGTATCGGATCATCCCGGCCAACAAGCGCTCCGGCCTGGTGGAGGACGACATCGCGTACGGCTCGCTGGGCGTGCCGGTGATCAACCCGGACGTGAGCGCGGCCGAGCTCGCGCAGGGCTGGCGGGCGCTGCCGGCGCGCACCCGGCTCCTCATGTGGCTGGCCATGCCGATCGCGGCCGTGCTGCAGCTGTTCGACGGCCGCCGGCGGCTGCTCGGCCCCGAGGTCGAGCTGGACGACCTGCCCGCCGAGGCCGACCACGAGGTCATCGAGCAGGTCGACGACGTCTTGGGCGGCGCGCGCGACGAGCGGCTGCTGGCGATGCTGTCGCGGATCCACCGGGAGCGCGGTGCCGAGCGGATCGACGTGGCGGTGGTCTACGGCGCCGCGCACACGGCGGCGATCGTGCACGGGCTGCTCAGGCGGCACGGGTACCGCCCGCGCTCCTCCGAGTGGCTCACGGTGGTGGCACCGGCCCCTTCGCGGACTGCGCCGCGTCCCCAGCCGCCGGAGCCAAACCCGGAACCGCAGCCGCAGCCGGCCGAGGCGGCGGCGCCAAACCCAGAACCGCAGCCGGAGCCGGAGCCGGAGCCGGAGCGGGCCGAGGCGGTGGACGCCCGCCGGGAGCTCGTGCAGGTCGCCCTGGCGCGCCGGATGGCGGCCACGGAGCCGCACGCCTACCGGCCGAAGCTGGCCGCGGCGCTGGGCGCGCTGGCGCGCCGGCTGGGCGACCTGGGCCGCTACGAGGAGGCCCTGCGCGCCGCCGACGAGGCCGTGGACGTCTACGAGGAGCTGTACGAGCGCTACCCCGGCTCGTACCGCGCCGCGCTGGGGATCGCGACCAGCAATTTCGCGGTACAGCTGGATCGCCTCGGCCGGTACGGGGACGCCCTCGCCCTCGATGAGCAGGCGGTCGAGATGCTGCGCAGTGCGCACCGCAACGATCCCGGCGCGCGCGCCGACGGCCTCGGCCACGCGCTGACCAACCTGGCCGTGAGCCTGTCCCAGTTCGGCCGCGACGACGAGGCGCTGGCCGCCGCGCGCGAAGCGGCCGAGCTGTACCGCGCGGCCGGCCGCCGCCGCGCGGGGTACAGCCGGGCCCTGGTCATCCTGTCCGCCCGGCTGCAGGACACCGGCGCCTACGACGAGGCGCTCGAGGTCGCCACCCGCTCCGCCGCCATCGCCGGCGACGCGGCCGCGGAGCAGCGGGCCGCGGCCCTGCGCGCGGCGTCGGACGTGCTGTTGCGCCACCTCGGCCGCCCCGAGGAGGCCCTAGCGGCCGCCGAGGAGGCGCTGGCCCTGCAGCGCCGCGTGGGCCCGCCCGACGGCGTGGACCTCGCGTGGTCGCTGCGGCGCGTGGCGAACGCCCTGCACGCCCTGGGCCGCCCGGCCGAGGCGGTGGCGGCCGACGAGGAGGCGCTTCCCATCTGGCGGTCCCTGGCCGAGCGCTACCCGCTCGCCCACGAGGCCGACCTGGCCGCCGCCCTGGCCGCCCACGCCGAGCACCGCGCCGCCGCTGTCCCCTGAGCCCCGGGCGCTCAGCCGAGCAGCAGCGGCACCACCACGATCGCGAAGAAGTCCAGCAGGAAATGCGCCACCACCGGCGCCACGAGGCTGTGCCGCCAGACGTACAGGCCGGCCAGCGCCAGCCCGGTCACGCCGGCGGTCAGCACGCCCGCGCCGCCCTCGTACCCGTGCCCGGCCGAGAACACGAGCGCGGACAGCAGCACCGCCCACCCGCGGCTGCGCAGGACGCTCGCGAACCGCAGGATCAGGTACCCGCGGAAGATCGTCTCCTCGGCGACGGCGACGACCGCGACCAGCGCCACGCCGAGCAGCAGCTGCCCGACATCGGGCGCGGCCAGCAGCGCGGTCGTCCGCGGCCCCGACAGGCCGGCGCCCCGCAAGGCGATGTTCAGCGCCTGCATGCCGATCAGGAGCGGCACGAACAGGGCGGCGCCGAGGGCCGCCTCCCGCCCGGCCGCCCGGGTGACCCAGCCGATGGCCGCGACCGGCTGGCGGGCCCGCGACAACAGCAGCAGCACGAGGGCCACCAGGGCCACGTCGCGCAGGATCGTCGCGACGGCCAGCAGCGCGAAGCTCCCGCCGGCCGAGCCGCTCGCCAGCAGCGACAGCAGCCACGGCGGCACGACGAGCAGCAGGAACACGAGCAGTTCCGCCGACTCCTGCCGGCGCGACAGGCCGCCGGCGGATGCCCGGTCGTTCATCGTTGCTCCGGTGGCGCCTCCGGCGTCACGTGCCGGTAGGCGCCGGCGACGGCGTCATCCCGCCCGGCGACGGTGTCGCCGGGGCCGGCTGCCGCATGCCGCCGTGCTGGTGCACCTTGATGAACTGTGCGGTGTACGTCTCCGCGCCGGTACCGGCACCGCTGGTCGTGCCGGCGATCACGATCTTCGTGCCGGCCGTCAGGGCGTTGGGTTGCAGGGTGTGCCGCTGCTCGAAGACCCGCAGGTTGCTGCCGAGGTTCCACGTCCTGGTCCACCCGTCGGCCGACTTCACGGTGACCGCCGAGCCCGTGGCGGAGGTGAGCGTGCCGACCTGCATGGCCACGTTGACCTGTCCCTTGTCGGTCTGCACGACGCCCTCGCCGTGCTCGACGCCCGAGAGCATGCCTCCGTGGTGGTGGTCCTGCGCGCCGTAGCCCGGAGCCGGTGCCGTGGTGGCCGTGCCACCACCCGGCGGGGCCGGGCTGGGCTGGGCTATGGCCGTGGCCGGTATCCCGACCACACCGGCGCCGGTCAGCACCGCGGCGCCGACCGCGAGGCCGATTCGATTTCGTGTCATGTCGGGTCCCTCCTAGCGCTGGACCTAACGGTCAGCTACCACGCGGGCACCGGCGGCAAACTCCCGACCACGCGGATTCTGCCCTCGCGCGGACCCGGCGGCGACACCGCAGAACGGCGCAGGAACTCCTCGAAGGCGCCCATCATGCCGCGCCCGGGCCCGCCGGCTTCGTCGATGCCGCCTGCTGACCCGCTCCCGTGGCGTGGCCCCGCTCAGCGCGCCCGGGACGGCCTCGGGTGCACCACGGCGACCGGGCAGGCCCCGCTCAGCGCGCCCGGGACGGCCTCGGGTGCACCACGGCGACCGGGCAGGCCCCGCTCAGCGCGCCCGGGACGGCCTCGGGTGCACCACGGCGACCGGGCAGGGTGCGTGGCGCAGCATCGCCCGGCTGACGGACCCGAGCAGCAGGCCGCGGAGCGTTCCCCGGCCGCGCGCCCCGACCACGAGCAGTTCCGCGCCCGTGCTGGCCCGCTTCAGCGCCCCGGCCGGCCCGCCGAGCTCGACGTGCAGCCGCAGGTCGACCTCCGGGCACCGCTCGCGCCAGCCGGACATCACCTCCGCCAGCAGCCGCTGCGCCGCGTCGCTGCGGGCGCCCAGGCCGAAGTACCCGGGCAGGGGCTCGCCGAGGACCCGGCCGACCGGCAGATCGTAGGCGTGCACCGCGGTCAGCCCGGCGCCGCGAGCCGCCGCCTCCTCGACAGCGAACGCGACGGCCGCCGCTGAGGCCGCGGACCCGTCGACGCCGACGACGACCCGCCCCTCGTTCGGGCCGCCGGCGCCGCTGCGCTCGCGGACGACCACCACCGGACAGGCCGCACGCTCGGCGATCTCGGCGGCGATCGAGCCGGCGAGCGCCGCGCCGAGCTCCCCGATGTCCCGCCTGCCCACCACGACCGTCGCGGCGCGCTCGGACGCCGCCAGCAGCGCCGGGATCGGCCGGCCGCCGATGACCTCCCCGGTGATGTCCAGCCCGGCGCTGACCTGACGCGCGAGGGCGGCCGCGTCGGTGAGCAGCCGCGCGGCATGGGTCGTCGGTCGCGGCGCCCCGGCGACCGGAAGCGAGAGGCCCGGCGGCGGGTACACCAGGGCCGGCCCGTCGCAGACGTGCAGCAGGTGCAGCGGGCACCCCCGGTGCGCGGCGTCGTCCGCGGCCCACCGTATGGCCCGGTCGCCTTCCGCGGTGCCGTCCACACCGACGACCGCCGCCCGGCTTCGCCGCCGCATGGCCGCCATCTCGCTGACCGACATCGGCACGGCCCCCTCGACGTGACCGGTGTTCAACAGGCGCTTCCCACCGCGGGCGGCTTCATGCATCCGAGCGCCCCCGCACCGCGAGGCCGCGGAAGGCGGTTCCGACGACGTTGCCGGCCCCTTCGGTGACTTCTGCGTGGGAATCGCCGTTTTCGCGCGATATGACCGTCTGCTCGATGCCATTCGCCGGATACGCCGGTTCGTCACCGGGACGGCCGATTCGGACACGGAACGTCCCGTTTGGCCGAGGCCACCGATCCTCGGTGCCAGCCGGCGTATCCGCTCCCGATGGCCATGATGCCATCGCCGTACGCTGCGGGAATTGCCGGGTCCATCGACGGCCCACGCCGCGACGACCGCGGCCCGGCGCCCCTGCGGCGCAGGACGGACAGCGGTCGCGACATCCGTCGTAGCCCACGTTCGAGTGGATCGTGGGAGTGTGAACGGACACCTCGGTAGCGAGGTTCACGCCCGGAGCAGGTATTGTTCGGACGGAGCGTGGAGGCCATCGCCGACGATCTGCGATGGACTGCGTTCCGCTAACAGGAGGAAAGTGTGGCTAGCGGTACTGTCAAGTGGTTCAACTCCGAAAAGGGCTTCGGCTTCATCCAGCAGGACGACGGCGGCCCGGACGTCTTCGTCCACTACTCCGCCATCGCGAGCAGTGGATACCGTGAGCTCGCGGAAGGCCAGAAGGTCGAGTACGAGGTGACCCAGGGCCAGAAGGGTCCTCAGGCGGAGAACGTCCGCGGTCTCTGACTCGGTCCCGGCAAAACACCCTGAGCGTCGTCGGAGCGCCGCATGCCCAGCATGCGGCGCTCCGACTTTGCGACGCTCCGGCTTTGCGGCGTGAAGGGGCCATCTCGTCACCCACGCCGGCGAAGTCCGCGGCGGGCCGTGGGAGGACATCCCGTACAACATGGATCCCAGACGTGACGCCGCCCTCGCCTTAGAGGTAGATCTCGGCCAGGCGGGGGTAACGGGCGCGCACCTCACCCTCGTCGTCGTGGTCGAAGCCGTCGCCGAGTAGCGGCCCGTTGAACGTCTCCGCGGGCAGCTCGGCGCGCGCCGCGTCGACGGCGGCGTAGAAGTCCTCGTTCGCGTCGAACGCTACTCGCCCGACGTACAGCATGTCTTCGCACTCCAAGAAGTCGTCGTCGGGGTCGACGCCGAGTTCGGCGAGCGTGTCCGGGTCTCGAAGGGCCCGCTCCCAGGTACTGCGGCCCTGCGCGACGAGCCAGCCGCGGAAGTAGTCGAAGGCGTCGTCGGAGCAGCCCCCTTTCATGCGGTAGGCGGCGCCCCAGAGGTCCCAGTCGTACGACTCCGGACCGAGCGCGTCGTAGCGGACCTGGAACGCAACCGCCGCCTCCCGGCCCAGCTCGGCGAGGCGGTCCCCGATGCGCCCGGCCACCTTCTCGGCGCCTTCGCCGGTCCGGGTGTCCTCGACGCCCTCGCGGGCGCGGTCCACGATCGCCCAGAACCCATCCCGATCCATGATCGCCATGCCCGCGATCCTGCCACGCCCCGCGCCCGGGCACCCGAGGCCGCGTCGTCGGCACCGTCCTGAGCCCGCAGCGCCATGCCCCCTCGCCCGGGCACCCAAGAGGCCAACTTCAAGAAAATTAAGATCAACTTCTTGAAAGTTAATTCCTCTCGGACATAGTCTTGATATATGGCAGAGCAGGCGATGGAATGGCAGGAGCTCACGAACCTGACCCGGGGCCAGCCGTTCGTCGTCGAGCGGGTGCGCCTGGCGGGCAGCGGCATCGCGATCGAGGGCGAGTTCGAGGTACCGCAGCTGGCGCAGCTCAACGTCGAGGATCAGGTCTTCGTCACGGCGTTCGTGCGGTGCCACGGCTCCATCAAGGAGATGGAGCGGATCTTCGGGGTGAGCTACCCGACGATCAAATCGCGACTGAACCGGATCACGCAGATGCTCGACTTCGTCGAGACCGATCCGGCGCCGTCGCGGGCCGATGTCATCGATCGGCTGCGCCGCGGCGAGATCACCGCACAGCAGGCATTGTCCGAACTGGAGGGGCGGACGTGATGCCGCAGCTGCTGACCGTACGGGTCAAGCGCCCCGGCGGTCGTCCCATCCGGATCTGGGTTCCGGTGCTCCCCGTGGTGCTCGTGCTCGCACCGGTCGTGGTCCTGGCCCTACTGGCGGCGGCCGTGGCCTGCCTCGTGTACCGCATCAGCGTGGCGCGGGCGCTCGGCACCGGCTGGCGCATCGTATCCGCACTGCCCGGCACCCGGGTCGACTTCACGCAGGGTCGCACGGCCGTGCTCGTGGCTATCCGTTAGGAGAGGTTTTCCGATGAACGAGCAGCGCAAGGACATCCTCGACCTGCTGGCCGAGGGCAAGATCACCGCGGAGGAGGCCGAGCAGCTCATCGCCGCGCTCGAACGGGACCAGCCGCCGGCGGCGTCGAGCCTCGACGCTCGGCCGAAGGGCAAGGCCAAGTACCTGCGGGTGATGGTGGACGCCGTCGACGAGAACGGCGAGCCGGGGCGGATCAACGTGCGGGTGCCGCTGCAGTTGCTGCGGGCCGGGGTACGGCTGACGGCGCTGATCCCGCCGCAGGCACTGGGCAAGGCCAACGCCGAACTGCACAAGTCGGGCGTGCCGTTCGACCTGACGCAGCTCAAGCCCGAGCAGCTCGAAGCGCTCCTGGAGCACCTCGACGAGATGACCGTGGAGGTCGACCAGCCCGACGCGAAGGTCCGCGTCTTCTGCGAGTAGGCGCGGCCGGTACAACCGAGGACCGCCGACCACGCAGCAGCGTTGGTCGGCGGTCGTCGACCCCCGTCGGCTCGGTCAGCTCTGCCGCAGTGCTGTCATCGGGATCGGGATCTGGTACGTGGTGGCGCCGACGCCGATGCCGCCCTCGCACGTGTTCGGCGGCACGGTGCCGATGCCGCGAGTGGCGGGCCGTTCGGCCGCCCAGAACATGTAGCCGAGCAGCCCGGCCGTGGTGCCCGCGCCGTTGGGCGCCGCCGACTGCACGAACGTGCCGGTGGAGTTCTGCAGCGACGAGGCGAAGCTGGTGCACTCCGGCAGGGGCTTGCCCCCGTTGGCGACGTACAGCCCACCGGTGAACTTGGCCGGGGCCAGCGGGGGCACCGGCGGCGCGTACGCCGGCTTGCCGTCGAGGTGCTCCTGCCAGCTCGCGATCGCCGCGCTGGCCGCGGGCTGCTTCGCCGGCACCATCGCGTTGGCGTAGTCCAGGACCGGCCGGTCGGTGCGCAGCCAGTCGGCGGTGGCCTTGCGGGTGAGGGCGATGAGGTAGCGGTCGCCGGCGGCCAGGTCGATGGTCAGCCGCGCCGCCGGGTTGGCGCCGGTCGCGTCGTACGGCAGCGCCGCGCGGTACGCGTCGATGAACGCCTGCAGCCCGGCGAGGTTCGGGCTGGTGTTCTCCTCGTAGTCGATCTCGATGCCGACGCCGAGCCGCTGCGCGACGGCGGCCGCGTTGCGGCCGAGCTGTGCGGCGTTTTCGGCGAGGGCGGTGTTCCAGGCGCCGGTGTAGGTGAAGCCGCCGATCGAGAGCATCACGCGCACGCCGCGGCCGCTGAAGTAGCCGACGATGTCCGGCGTCATGCCCCGCGGGACGCCCGCGACGGTGCCCGCGTCGTCGCTCAGGTGCAGCAGCTTCAGCGGGTCCAGGAAGCTCAGCACGACGACGTTGACGGACGGACGGCCGTCGCCGCGGTCCACCAGCCAGTGATTCTGGGAGTCGAACTCGGCCACCGTCCGCACGGCACCCCAGGTGCAGAAGTCGTTGCCGCAGTGCCAGGCGCCGTAGATCTGCAACGGGGCCACCGCGGCGGCGGCGGCCGGCCGGGCGGGTGCGACGAGGACGGCGATGACCAGGGCAAACGCAGCAAGGATTCGGCGCATCGAAGGACTCCCTCGGCCGCACGACCATCAATTAGGAAAGAAGCCTAAGTGTTTGATCGACAGCTGTACACGGCGGTGACCGGGAGCGATTTACGGCTCGGAACCGTTACACCTGGGCGGCAGGTCCCGGCGAACGAGGAGCAGTTGCTGCGGACCGATACTGCCCGGGAAGTACCGGTAGCCCTCCGGTGCGCCGCGAAGCTGATCCAGCTCGATGCCGTCGACGGCCCAGACGTCCACCGGGCCGCCGGTGTTGTTGAACCGGACAAACCAGTCGGCGTCCTCCGGCTGGACGCAGAGGAAGACGCCCTCGACCTCGGGCCGGCGGCTGCCGGCGATCCCGGGCGCCGCGCCCATCCGGGTCCAGTCCAGCCCGAACGATCGGATCGAGTCCCGATTGCGCACGGACGAGACATGGTGAAGGCGCGGCACATCGGCAATGTACCGCGCCTTTCCCGTGACCGCCGGCCACATCGAGGACGGCGTCGACCGTTCTACTCGTTCGGTGGTCGCTCGTTGCGCCAGAACTGCCGGGGTGCGTAGCCCTCCCGGCGCAGCCAGTGCTCGGTATAGACGATCCGTTCGGCGGGGACCACGCCGAGTGGTCCAAGGGGCGGCTCGTCGAGGGATCGGGATCGCTCGACATGGTCGGACTGCCATCGCACCACGGACCAGTACCGCTCGAAGTCGGCATCTTCCGGTTCGAGGATGCGGGCGGCGCCGAACAGCTGCGCGCCGCGACTGCTCGCCTGCCCGACAAGGGGCGCGAAGACACCGATGGAGACCCGCGGGTCCGCGCGGATGTTCCGCATCTTCGGGGAGGTCCCCAGCGCGGTGAAGACCACGGTGAAGTCGAGATGGAAGTACCGGACGGGCGTCGCCAACGGCCCATCGGGGCCGGTCGTTGCCAGGACGCACATATTCTGCGAGGACAGCAGGTTGAGGATGCGTTCTTCCAGCCGTTCGCGGTCCAGCCGCTTCGTCGGGCTCGGGCCGGAGAGCCACGGGTTGGTCACCACCATTGACGCACTCTGCCAGATCCCGGCTCCCTCGCCGTACCCCGGCCCCGACGAACCGCGGCATATCAGTGCACCCGATCCCGCGGGCGACGCGGGAATCGCTTGAGCTTCCACCCGGTGGAACCTTCAAGCTTGGCGCGTGGATCGCGAAACGGAGCTCTACACGATCGGGCAGCTCGCGCAGTACGCCGGCGTGTCGGCCCGGACCGTGCGGTTCTGGTCGGATCGGGGCGTGTTGCCGCCGGTCGGCCGTTCCAGCGGGGGGTATCGACTCTACGACGTGGTGGCCGTCGCCCGGCTGGAGCTCATCCGGACGCTGCGTGACCTGGGCCTCGGCCTCGACGCCGTCGCGGCGCTGCTGGCCAGGCACGTCACGCTGGCCGATGTGGCGGCGGCGCACGTCAAGGCGCTCGACGCGGAGATCCGCACGCTGCAGGTACGACGCGCGGTCATGCACACCGTTGCCCGCCGACAGAGCACGACCGAGGAGATGATCTTGATGGCCAAGCTCACCAGACTGTCCGCGAAGGAGCGCCAGCGCATCATCGACGACTTCGTCGAGGAGGCATTCGACGGTGCGGCCGACCCGGATGCCACCGTCATCGCCGGTTGGATGCGCGAGCTGCCCACCGCGGTCGGCGAGGATCTCACCGACGAGCAGATCGATGCCTGGCTGGAGCTGGCCGAGCTGGTCGTCGACCGGGACTTCCGGCAGAAGATCCGGGCGATGGTCCTGAGCGCCGCCGATGACCCGCGGGTGGAGTTCGGCCTGAACATCCGGCCGCTCGTCCTCGCCCACGCCGGAGGCGCCGTCGAACGCGGGGTCTCACCCGCCTCCGCCGAGGGCCGCGAGACGCTCGACCGGGTCGTGCCGGCCGACCTGCCCGCCGAAGAAGCCACCGCGCTCGTCGCCTGGCTGGAGATGGTGGCCGACGCCCGGACCGAGCGCTACTGGCAGCTCCTCGGCACGCTCAACGCCACCGACGCGGGACCGCCGGCCGTGCCCGCGTACGCATGGCTGCTCGCGGCGATGCGCGCGCACCGATGCCCGTGATAGCGAGCCCGAGCACGACGACAGGACCATGGCGCAATGCCATGGTCCTATCTTCTCGCAGGCCGTTCGCCTTAAACTGCGGGTCGCCTTCGCGCGGCCGGCACCGCCCACACGCCGTACGTCCGGGGGCTCGACACATACTCGGGGAGGAAACACCTTGTCGTCCACGCTCAGCCGTAGGGCCATATTCCGGGCGGTGGCGGCTGCCGCGGCCACGACCGCCGCCGCGCCGCTGGTCATGTCAGCGACCGAGAAGGCCGCCTCCGCGACGTTTCCCGGCGAGGTCGGCCAGATCTCGTACGTCGTCGGAAACATCATCTACGTCGCGGACGCGAACGGGGCCAATGCGCACGCGATCGTCGACCTCGGCGCACCCGTCGTCGGTAGCGGTGCATGGGCGCCGGACGGCAGCCGGTACTTCTGCAGCGGTGGCGATTCGTTGGGCTCCGCGCCCCCCGGCGGCCCACACGGGACCGACCTGTCGGGTCGCATCATCCCGTCCGTGCGGAACCTCACGTTGACCCGGGACGGTCGCTTCATCATCTTCAGCAACGACAACGGCCTGCACTACTCCGCCGCGGGCGGCAACGGGGACGGCACGCACCTGTTCTACGCCGGGATCTCGGTCGACCGGCCGACGGTGTCCATGGACGGCATGATCTTCTTCGACCAGGGCGGCACCCTCGACACCCGCTCGATCTTCCGCTTCGACGGCCAGGCCGAGCCCGAGGAGGTCATCACGAACGGCTGGGACGCGGACGTCTCGCCCGACGGGTCGCGGATCGTCTTCGTCCGTAGTGACAGCGCGAACGGCAAGGCCCAGCTGTGGCTGGCCGGCAGCGACGGCTCCAACCCCGTCCAGCTGACCACCGAGGCGGCAGCCGGCGGGGGGCGGGTGGCGTAGACGTCGCTGCCCGCCTGGAACTGCCACTTCGGGGCGAGGTTCGCCATGGCCAGCGCCATCAGGGTGGCGCCGGCCAGCACGGCGAGGCCCATCAGGTACTGGAAGATGGCCACGACGTGCAGGGAGATCGGGGCGCTGGAGCGGACCGGGTGGGGGTGCCACGCCTGCTGCGGTTGGTATGCGTACGCCATGGCACTCAGCGTGGCGCCCCGTGACGGAAGTGGACTCCCCGGTTCGTGCCACTACCGGCAGGGTCCCACCGCGGGATAACGGCCCGCGAACAGGCCCTCGCGGACCCGCCGCTCCAGCTCGGTCACCAGGGGCGGCGCCCCGTCGAGGGCGTCGGCCCTGACCGCTGCGGCGCGGCCGGTCTCGATCTGGTCGCGGGCCTGCGGTGCGCGGCTCTTGGCGGCCGAGAGGGACATGGACGAGTCCTTCCTACGTAGCGTTACGCAGGAAACGCGTTCCATCCCGTTCCATCGCAAGGTTTCCTCAAGGTTCGATGACGGACCGTATCCCTGAGCGGGCCGCCCCATAGGGAGTCCCTCGCCTCGTCCGCGGCCGCGCCGGCGTTCCCGCCCGCGCTCAAGGGCAGTGCGAAGAGGCCGCCGGCGCTCAAGGTCGGCGGGCTGATGCCGCACACGGGCCGGCTGGCCTACCGCAGCGCCCCCCGCTTCGCCGGTGCCCGCCTCGCCGTGCAGGACCTCAACGCGGCCGGCGGGGTGCTCGACCAGCCGGTGGAGTGGGTGGACGGCGACGACGGCACGGACGCCACCGTCGCCGCGGCCACCGTCGACCGGTTCGTCGGCCTCGGCGTGCAGGTCATCATCGGCGCGTCCTCCTCCAGCGTGACGAAGGCGGTCATCCCGAAGATCGCCGCGGCCGGGCGCATTCTCGTCTCGCCGTCCTCGACGTCGGACGAGCTGAGCACCGTCGCCGACGGCGGGCTGTTCTTCCGTACCGCGCCCCCGGACCGGCTGCAGGCCCGGGCCCTCGCCGACGTCGTCATGCGCGACGGCGCGCGGAAGGTGACGATCGTGGCCCGCGAGGACGCCTACGGCCTCGGGCTGCAGAAGAACGTCAAGGCCGACCTCGTCGCCTCCGGCATGCCGGACGCGGCCGTGTCCCTCATCTCCTACCCGACCAGCACCGACGACTTCGCCGGGATCGCGGCGCGGGTGCGCGACGACGCGCCCGACGGGGTGCTGATCCTGGGGTACGACGAGACGGCCACCATCGTGAAGGCCCTCGCGGCGCAGAAGGTCGGCACCGCCGAGGCCGTCTCCAGCTTCTCCTGAGCCGGCGACCCTGCCTGAAACGCCGATGTTCGCGCAGTAAAATGCGGCGTGCTGCGCCTGCTGACCCTCAACGCATTGTTCAAGGGCGACGTCCGCCCGCGGATGGCCGCGATCGGCGCGATGCTGCAGGAGCGCGCCTACGATGTGGTGTGCCTCCAGGAGGTGATGGCCCCGGGCAGCGCGCGGATGATCGCCCGGCTGGCCCCCGCCTACCCGCACCGGCGGTACAGCGGCGCCACCCTGGTCAAGGGCGGCCTGATGCTGCTGTCGCGCTGGCCGATCACCGCCGCGCGGTTCGTCCGGTTCCCGCTCACCCGCCCGGTCCGCCCGGAGCTGCTCATGCGCAAGGGCGCCCAGCTCGCCGTTCTCGACACCCCCGACGGCCGGCTGACCGTGGTGAACACGCACCTGTCGGCCAACCGCGACGACGACTGGGCGCCGCAGAACCGGTACTCGGCGGTGGCCCGCGTCGAACTGGCCCGCCTCGGCCGGGAGCTGTCCGCCCTCGCCCCGGACGCGCCCGCGGTCGTCACCGGCGACATGAACCTGCCGCGGGAGTCGGCGGTCCTGGCCGAGTTCCTCGCCGCGCGGGGTCTGCGCGACGCGATGGCCGGGGACACCCGCCCGACGTACCGGCCGATCCCGCAGTGGCCCGATCCGCCGGCCTTCGACCACGTGCTGCTGCGCGGCCCCGTGACCGCCGCCTGCCGGCTCACGCTGGAGGAGGACACGATCACGCTCGGCGACGGACGGCGCGTGTACCTGTCCGACCACTACGGCATCGAGGCTGACCTCAGTACCGTTGCGGCTTGACCTTCACCCTGGGTCAAGGGGCAGTCAGCGCCGCGTCGGGTGCGGCTCACTCCGCGTCGCGGGGGCCGTAGCGCTCGGCCGCGCGGGCGCGGGCGCGGGCCGCCTCGACCTCGCGGTCGCGCGGTGGCGTGCGGGTGACCAGATTGTCCAGCAGCGCCCGGGTCGCCTCGGCCACGGCCTGCACGGCGGCGTCGAACGCCTCCTGGTTGACCGCGGCCGGCCGGGTCATGCCCGCGACCTTCCGCACGTACTGCAGCGCGGCCGCCTCGATCTCGTCCTCGGTGGCCGGCGGCTCGAAGTTGTTCAGCACCCGGATGTTCCTGCACATGTACCCCACGATGCCAGGCGCGCGAAAAAATGTCGCACCCCCTCGCTACTGTGCCCCGCATCCGATGGATCACGGCGGAGCGGAGGACGGATCGCATGGGTTGGCTGGCGGCTGCCGGTGGTTACGAGGTGACCCTGGAGGCGGGGCGCATAGCGTGCCGCAATCCGAAGGGCAAGGTGCTCAAGTCGCTGCCCCCGACGCTGCGCGACGACCCGGCGGTGACCGGGTTGCGGCAGCTCACCGAGTGGCTGGCCCGGCACGAGGCCGAGGTCCGCGAGCAGGTCGACCTGTGGATGATCCGCTCCCTGCCGGTGCCGGCGGCGCTGCTGGCCCGGGTGTGGCCCGACGAGACGTGGCGGGCCGCGCTGACCGACCTGGTGGTCGCCGTCCTCGACGACGAGGGCGGCTTCGACCCCGACGAGGCCGGATTCCTGCGCGACGCCACCGCCGAGGGCATCGGCGTGGTCAACCTCGACGGCGACACGGTGCGGCTGCCGGCCGAGCGGGTCGCGGTGGTGCACCCGGTGCGCCTGCCCGACCTGGAGGACCTGCGCGAGTTCGCCGCCGACCTGGGCGTCAAGCAGTCCGTCGACCAGCTGTTCCGCCAGACCTGGACCCGCCCCGGCGACCTGGAGCCGGGCGCGACCAGCGTGCGCGACTACGCCGGCGGGCGCTTCGCCGAGCTGCGGCACCTGCTGGCCCGCTCCGCGCAGCTGGGCTATCCGGTGCGCGGCGGCTATGCGGTCTGCCGGGTCTTCGAGGACGGCCGCGGGCTGGAGGCGCGCAGCTGGGTCGGGGCCGACGACCCCTATTGGCAGGCGGAGACCGGCGACCTGGTCTTCGTCCACCCCGACGGCCGCTCGATCCCCCTCGCCGAGGTGGGGCCGGTGGCCTGGTCGGAGGGCATGCGCATGGCCGCGGCGCTCTACGCCGGCCGCAACGTCGAGGAGAACCAGGAGGAGTCGGCATGACCGGGCACGACATCGAGGCGTTGCTGGATGCCGGTGCGGTGCTCGCCACCGGGACAGACGCCGCGAAGGACACCACCGACACGCTGACCACGCGGGAGTACGGGCACCCGGTTCTCGGCGACCGGCGGGTGGTCCGGCTCGTGCCCGGCACCCTGGGTCAGGCCGAGGACCTCACCATGGAGTTCCTCGGGTTCGGCGCGCCGGAGACGGTTGCCGAGGTCGGCGTGGTGCGCCAGCAGGCGCTGGGCTTCCCGGCCTGGGCCCTCGTGCACGACCCGGCCAACGGCCACCACGCGCTGGCCCTGGTCAAGGACATCGAGCGGCTGGTGCGCACGGCCCGCTCCCGCATCGGCCCGGCCCGCGACGGCTTCAACGAGCTCGGCGACCGGCTGGCCCGCTCGGTGCCGCACTTCCTGCCCACCTTCTACGAGGAGGCGGCCCGGGCGTTCCTCGCCGCCGACAGCCAGTCCTACGCGGCGAGCATGTTCGGCAAGGCCCGCGAGGCCGAGCGGCTCTACGCCCTCGACATCGACGAGGACCGCCAGCACGCGGTGTTCCTCGAGTTCGCCCTGGCCGGCGCGCTGACCGCGAAGGCCCTCGCCCAGCACGCCCGCGACCTCGCCGCCCGGTGCGCGCCCGCAGTGGCTTACGAGCGGTTCCGTCGGCTGTGCGTGGAGCGCACCCTCGGCGGGATGCCGCCCTACGCGCAGATGCACGTCGACCTCGGCCGGCTGGCCAAGGCGGCGAAGCTGGGCGCGGAGGAGGACGAGACGCTGCTGGGCGAGCTGCTGGCCGCGCCGTCGCTGCTGCGGGCGCCGGGCGGGTTCTGGAAGGCGTACCGTCCGGCGCTGGTCCGCATCGCCCGGCGCGACCCGCGGGTGTGCGGGCAGTTGCTCGGCATGTTCCCGCGCGAGTGCGGGTTCGGCACCTGGCTGGACATCCTCGAGGAGTGCGGCGCCACGGCGGCGCTGACCGCCCCGGCCGGCGAGGCCGAGGCCGAGGCCGCCTCCCCCGACGGCCCGGCCGGCTGGCTGAGCCGCGCCGACCGGGGCCGCGGCGGCTGGCAGCGCAACCGCGACGCCCAGCTCTACGGGCTGGCCGAGCGGATGGCCCCGCGGCTGCGCGACGACGCCGTCCCGGTCGACCTGGGCACCGGGCGCCGGGTCGACCTCGACCTCGTCGACCTCATGCTGTCCCTCGGCGTGCCGGTGGAGGGCGAGTTCTCCCGCTGCGACGTCGGCAACTGGCTCGCCGACGAGGGCGAGGGCCGCCGCGACCTGACCGAGGCGGCGGCGCACGAGCGGCTGCGGCCCCTCATCGCCGACGGCATCGAGTCGTATCTCAGGACGTGGTACGGCGCCCACCAGGCCCGGGTCGCCACGGACCGGGTCGGCCGGGTGGTGGCCGTGCCGGGCCTGCGCTCCGCGCTGCACTGGTGGCTCGACCGGCTCGCCGAGCGCTTCACCAGGCAGGGCCTCACCACGTTCGAGGACGAGCTCGACCGGCTCACGCTGATCGCTTGCCCGGCCGGCCTCGCGGTCAACCCGGAGGCGATCGCCCGCATCGGCGCGCTCGACCTCGGCCCGGTGTTCGGCCGCACGCTGCGGGCCGGGGTGGTCGACGAGTTCGGCTGGCCGGCGCTGGAGGCCGCGATGGCGGCGCTGCGGGCCGAGCGGCGCACCGGCGCCCCGGAGACGACGGCGCAGTGGCCGCACCTCGTGGTGCGCTGGGACGAGCGGGTGGTGGTGCTCGGCGACGACGCGACGGTGCTGGAGCACACGCTGCGCATCCCGTCGCAGAAGCAGACCTGGCGGGAGGCGGTGCGGTTCGTCGACGGCCAGCTCATGGTCGTCTGGAACGACGAGCACGGGCGGTCCGGCTACTGGTCCGGCGCCCCCGACGACGTGTTCACCGGCGACGAGGACGGCGTCGCCGACGTCGGCGAGCGCTCCGTCGCCCTGCCCGGCGGCGGGCGCAGCGGCGGTGGCCGGCCGCTGTTCCCCGGCGACCGGCGGGCCCAGGAGGTCGGCGCGGTGAGCACTGACGGGCGGCACTACTGGGTGCTCGTGCAGGGGTCCGACTTCGAGCACAAGTGGGTGGAGTTCGACCCGGCGACCGGGCAGCGCGGGCGCGCGTCGATGCCAGGCTTCTTCGAGGAAGGCGCGGTCGACGGGCAGCCGCTGCTGCAGTGGGAGTGCCGGCTGCTGCCCGCCACGCCGGCGATGGCGCACAGCCCGCTCGGGCACCGCGACGGGCTCGTCGGCTGGCGCGTGCGCAACACCGGGGAGGGCCAGGCCGGCGAGGGGGTCGACGGGCGCTCGTTCACGCTGCCCGACGACCGCCGCCGGCACGGCACGCTCAGCGGCGCGATCCGCTTCCCCGGGGCCGACACCGCGCACGGCCTGGTCGTCGAGCATGGCTGGCGGGAGACCACGGTCCACCTGCAGACCGCCGACGGGCTGCGCCTGGCCACCGTCGCCGCCAGCCGGCTGGGGCCCGGGGCGTTCGCCGAGGGCACCGCGTTCGTCGCGCCGCCGGCGTTCTGGCACCTGCTGCGCCCGCGCGACGAGGCCGGATCGCTGGCCCTGCGCGCCTTCGCCGACGAGCCGGCCGGCGCGCTGCTGGCCGCCGTCTCGGCGCTGGCCCGCCCGGGCGAGGACGCGCAGCGCCCCGACGCCAAGGTCGTCTTCACCGACGACGAGGTGCGCGCCGCGGTGCGGTCGGCCCTGCCCGGGCTCACCGATCCCGCGCTGGTGTCCGGCGTCGCCGGGGTGGCCAAGCACGCCGCCCGGGCGGTGCTGCGCCTGGCCCGGCTCGTCGGCGAGACCGAGGCCCTGGCCGGCCCGGCGGAGCAGGCCGCCGACCCCGGCGCCCACCTGCCCACCGACTCCCAGGTGAACGCGGCCCTCGAGGGGCTGATCCCGCACTGCTACGACCACGGCCGCGAGTGGGAGAAGGTCTTCGCCGACGTGGGCGCGGTGCTCACCGGCGGGGTGCCCCGGGCGCCGATGGAGCCGTGGCTGCCCCGCGTGGATCTGGACTGGTACGAGGCGCTCGGCGCGGTGCCGGCGATCATGCTCAAGGCCGCCGCGCCGACCACCCCGGCCGAGCATCGCGAGACCCTCCTCACCATGCTCGACGTGCTGGCCGGCTCGGGTCTGCTCGCCCCCGGCGCGCGGACCCGCCGCCTGCTGCTGACCTCGGACACGGGCCGTGCGCAGGTCGCCATCGGGCAGGTGGTGGCCACCGGCGAGGCCCGCCGGATGCTGGTCTTCCAGCTCGACCCCGGCAAGGGCGGAGCCGCCGCCGTCGAGCACGCCACCGATGGCCGCTTCGGCCCGGTGCCCGGGCACGGCGTGTCCGTGGAGCACCTCTTCGAGTCCCCGGGCGTCGACGCGGCCGCGGTGGCCGCGTTCGTCGAAGCCGGGCGGGCCCACGGCGGCCCGGCCGACCTGCTGCGCCCCGAGACGGTCCGCGCGCTGTCGGCCGCGGCCGGCATCAGCCTCGCCGAGGCGACCGTGCTGCTGTCCGGCGCCATCGACGGCCGGCGCTGGAAGGCCCACCGGCCGGAGGACTTCACCCCCGCCGCCGAGACGGTCACCGAATACGCCATCGAGACGGCCCAGGACCAGATGCGGCACTGGACGCGGGACACGCAGCACGCGGCGCACCGGCAGCTGATGCCGGCCGACCCGGCCCAGCTGTGGGCCGCGGGCCCGGATGTGGCCCGCTTCGCCGCCTGGTGGGCCGGGCGGGTCGGCGCGCGCACCCCCGTCGGCGACGACCTGATCGCCGAGTGCCGGCGGGCCGGCGTGCCGCACGGCCTGTCCGCCTCGGAGTTCCTGCACGGCCTGAGCAACCCGGACACCTGCCGCTGGCTGCACGGCCCCGTCGCCGAGATCGACGCGAGGAACCTGCTCGTCACCATCGCCCGCGGCCTGCCCTGGCTGGCCCGGCGCCTGCCCGCCGGCGACCCGCTGCGCGAGGGCCTGCCCCGGGCGCTGGAGCTCGTCCGCGCGCTCGTCCTCGATCCCGGCTTCGAGCTGCCGGTCGGCGGCGCCAGCGAGGAGGAGCTGGACAAGGCCGTGGCCGCGCTCGGCCTGCCGGTGCAGACGACCCCGAAGCAGCTCGACGCCGGGCTGTTCGTGGCGTCGACGGACTCGTACTACCGCCAGGTGCGCGTGCGCCCGTCCCGGATGGACGGGCTGGACGACCGGCGGGTCGATGCGCTGCTGGACGCCATCAACGTCGAGGCCCGGCCGGTCGTCGCCCTGCGGGCCATCCTCGGCGGGGCGCTGGACGCCTGGGTCGCCCCGGCGTCCGCCGACGCACCGCACGACCCGTCCCGGTCCGCGCCGGAGCTGGTCGCCGCGGCGGCCGAGCGGCACGGCCTGGGCGCCGACGCGGCCACGCTGTACCTGCAGCTGCTCGCCCTGCCCGATCCGACCGACCGCAACGTGGCCGAGTGGACGGGCTGGAAGCCGGCCCGCCTGAAGCAGGCCCGGGCCGAGCTGGCCGCCACCGAGCTGGTGGTGGAGGCCAAGCGCCCGCGGGCCGGGCGGTCGCTGTTCCTGCCCGGCGGCTGGCTGGCCTGGAAGGCACCGCTGCCGCCGCTGGAGCGCTGGAAGCTGCCGCTGCTCGTCGGGGCGGCCGAGGACGGCTCGGAGCTGGGCGCGGTCGTGCCGGTCACGCCCGCGCCGCGGCTCTTCCACGTCGCCTGGGACCGGATCGTGGGCGGCGACCACCCGCGCTTCGAGGAGCTCACCACCCGGGGGCGTCGATGACCGTCTCCCCCGCCCTCCGCCGGCTTCGTCATGGGCGGCCACCCACGGCCGCCCGGCCGCTGCCGTCCCCGTGTTCTTGCCGCTTCGTCACGAGAGGCCGTCGATGACCGCCACCGTCACCAGCCCCCGGCAGGTCGACCCCGCCGAGCACGCCCACGCGACGGAGCTTGCGTTCCTGGCCGCGTTCGACGGCGGGGCGCGCCCGCCCGGCTGGCGGCTCACCCCGCGGGCCGTCGTCACGTTCATCGTCGGCAGCGACGGCGAGCAGCTCGCCCTGCCCAAGGGCGCCCGTCCCGACGGCGTGCCGGCGAAGCTGGAGATCCCCCGCAAGTTCGTCGGCGACCGGGCCCTGGTCGAGCGCTGCGTCGTCACCCTCGCCGGCGAGCGCGGCCTGCTGCTCGTCGGCGAGCCCGGCACGGCCAAGTCGATGCTGTCGGAGCTGCTGGCCGCCGCCGTGTGCGGCACCAGCGAGCTGGTCGTGCAGGGCACGGCGGGCACGACCGAGGACCAGTTGCGGTACGGCTGGAACTACGCCCTCCTGCTGGCCAGCGGCCCGACCCCGGAGGCCCTGGTGCCGTCCCCGGTGCTGACCGCGATGCGGGCCGGACGGGTGGCCCGCATCGAGGAGATCACCCGCTGCCTGCCGGAGGTGCAGGACGCGATGGTGTCGATCCTGTCCGACCGGCGCATCGCCGTGCCGGAGCTGGCCGGCACCGAGGCCGCGACGGTGCACGCCGCCCCCGGCTTCACCCTTATCGCCACCGCCAACCTGCGCGACCGCGGCGTCTCGGAGATGTCGGCCGCCCTGAAGCGCCGCTTCAACTTCGAGACCGTGGGCCCGATCCCCGACCTGGCCGCCGAGACCGCCCTGGTCGGCCGCCAGGCCCGCGCCGCCCTGACCCGCTCGCAGACCCCGTTCGAGGTCGACGAGGCCGTCCTGGAGGCGCTGGTCACCGCCTTCCGCGACCTGCGGGCGGGCCGCTCGGTCGAGGGCTGGGAGATCGAGCGGCCGTCGACAGTGATGAGCACCGCCGAGGCCGTCGCCGTGGCCACGTCCCTCGGCCTGGCCGCCGCCTACTTCCCCGGCGACCGCGACGTGCTGTCCCTGCTGCCGGCCCACCTGCGCGGCGTGGTCTGCAAGGACGACCCCTCCGACGGCGCCAAGCTGCTCGGCTACTGGGACGGGCCGGTGCGCCGCCGCGCCGAGGAAGGCGCCCGGCTGTGGCGTCACCTGTGGGAGCTGCGCGATGTCCTCAGCGCCTGATCCCGGGGCGGCGCTCGATCAGCTGGCCGGTTCGTCGGCGCCGTTGCTCATCGGGGTGCGGCACCACTCGCCGGCGCTCTCGGCCGTCATGGAGGAGCTGCTGGACGGGTTCCGGCCCGAGGCGGTCCTGCTGGAGCTCCCCGCCGAGTTCGCCTCCTGGCTGCCGTGGCTGGCCTCTCCGGACACCCGGGCGCCGGTCGCCCTCGCCGGGGTGACCGGGGCCGACGGCGCGCCCGCGTTCTACCCCTTCGCCGACTTCTCGCCGGAGCTGGTCGCCGTGCGCTGGGCGGCCCGCAACGGCGTCGAGGTCGTGCCCTGCGACCTGCCCCTGGCCGCCCGCGAGTGGCACGAGCCGCGGTCCTTCCTCGGCCACGCCCCCGAGGTGTCACTGGGCGACGCGCTCAAGCGGTCCGCGACCGGCCGGCCCGACGAGGACATGTGGGACCGCGTCGTCGAGGCCCGCGCCCCCGGCTCCACCCCGGAGTCGATCCGCCGCGCCGCCCTGCTGGTCGGCTGGGCGATGCGCACCGACGCGGCGGCCGGCCCCGGCGTCGACCCGCTCGACCTGCACCGCGAGGCGTGGATGCGCCGTTGCCTGGCCGCCGCGGGTTCGCGCCGCGTCGCCGCCGTGGTCGGCTCCTTCCACGCCGCGGCCCTGCTCGCCCCGCCCGACGCAGGCTCGTCCGCCGCCGCCGCCGCCGACGCCGCGGCGGACGGGGTGGTGACGTCGCTCGTGCCGTACAGCTTCGCGTTGCTCGATGCCCGCTCCGGATATCCGGCCGGGATCCGGGATCCGCGGTGGCAGCAGGCCGTGGTCGAGGCTGGCGGGCGTCCCGAGGCGGTCGAGGCGGCCGCCCTCGCGAGCGTCGTCGAGGTGTGTGCGCGGGTGCGGGCCGGTGGCCATCCGGCCGGGCCGGCCGAGGCGCGCGAGGTGTACCGGCTGGCGGCCGACCTGGCGCGGCTGCGGGGGCTGCCGGCGCCCGGGCGCGGCGAGCTGATCGAGGCGCTGCAGAGCGTGCTGGCCCACGGCGAGGTGCTCGGCCGCGGCCGGGTCGTCGCGGCCGCGATGGAGGCGGTGCTCGTCGGTGACGTACGCGGCGCGCTCGCCCCCGGCGCGCCCCGCTCGGGCCTGCGCCCGGCGGTGGAGGCCCGGCTGGCCGAGCTGCGCCTGCCCGGCCCCGGCCAGCCGGCCCGCAAGGACCTGCGCCTCGACCCGCTGCGCTCCGACCTGGACCGCCGCCGCGACGTCGCGCTGCGGCAGCTCGCGGCGTGCCGGATCCCGTATGCGGAGCCGGCCGCGGTCGAGGGCACCGGCGGCGTCGACGCGCTGAGCACCCGCTGGAGCGTCGAGTGGACGCCGGGCACCGAGGCGATGCTGGACGTCGCCGGGCTGCGCGGGGTGACCCTGCCCCAGGCCGCCGAGGGCGCGCTGCGCGAGCAACGCCGCCGCGAGGAAGGCGCCGAGGGTGCGACCGCCGCCCAGGTCATCGCTGGTCTCGCCGCCGCGGCCGAGTGCGGGCTGCCCGCGCTGGCCGGCGAGCGCCTGGCGGAACTGGCCGAGGTCGTCCCGGCCAGCGCCACGCTCGACGAGCTCATGCGGTCCCTGGCCCTGCTCGACCGCCTCCGCAACGGGCACGTGCCCGGGCTGCCGGCCCCCGCTGCGGCCGCCCTCGCCGACCTGCCGGCGCTGGGCGAGGCGTTGGAGGCCGCCGCGGTACGCCAGGTCGACGGCCTCGCCGGCTCCGACGACGTCGCCGACGTGCGCGCCCTGGTCGCCCTCGGCCGGCGCGCCGACGCCGCCGGGGTGGGCCTGCGGCTGGCCGACGCGCTGGAGCGGCTGAGCGCCGCCGGCACCCCGGCGATGTCCGCCGCGGCCACCGCGGTCCAGGTCATGCTGGCCCTGCGCCCGCCCGCCGACCTTGGCACCCGGGTGGCCTCGTGGATCGACGCCGCCGAGGCCGACGAGGCCCGCCGCCGGCTGCTCGGCCACCTGCGCGGCCTGCTCGCCGCCGCCGAGCCCCTCCTGCAGTCCGCCCCGGACGCCCTCGACGGCCTGCTCGACCGGGTATCGTCGCTGCCCGACGCGGCCTTCCTGTCCCGCCTGCCGGCCCTGCGCGGCGGCTTCCAGGCGATGAGCCCGGCCGCCCGCGACCGGCTCCTGGCGGTGGTCGAGGACCGCCTCGGCGACGGCCTCACCCGGGACCTGAACGACACCGACCCGGCGACGCTGCTGCGCCACCTGCTGGCCGACCGCGCGGGCCGGGCCGCCGCCGAGGCCCTGGGCGTCCTGCCCCACCCGGCACCACCCGCGACCTTCCCCACGCCGGCAGCCGACCTCGCGCCCGCAGCCGGCCTCACGCCGGCTCCGACATCGCCGGCTGGCCTCGCGCCCGCCGCGTCCGGCTCCGGTGCGGAACCGTCCGTGCTGGCGGAACCGTCACCGGGACCCGTGGCCGGCACCGCACCGGCCCTATCCAGACCCGACGACGAACCCGCAACCGACGTCGTGTTGTCCGCGCCGCCTGCGGGACCGGCTCGGCCGGGCGTCGGGCCGGTGACCGTGCCGTACCCCGCCCCCGATGCGGAGGACGGGCGCGGGCTCGGGGTCATCGACCGGTGGCGGTTGCTGCTCGGACGGCAGGAGCGGCAGCTCGGCGGCCTGGCGCGGCGGTACGCGACGGCGCTGGACGAGCTGTACGGGGCCGGGAGCGGCGAAGGCTCCGCGGCCGATGCCGGTGGGCGGGCCGGGCGGGAGGCGCCGTTCCCCGGGGTGCGGGAGTGGGCCGAGGAGCTGTCCGCGCTGTTCGGCACCGGCATCCGCGAGGAGGTCCTGGCCCGGGCGGCCGAGGCCGGGCGGCGCGACGCCGTGCTGCTGCTCGATCCCGGCAAGGTCAACCCCTCGGTGGAGCTGCTGCAGACGGTCCTCTCGCTGGCCGGCGGCATGCCCGAGAGCGCGATGGCGCGGCTGCGGCCGCTCGTGGCGCGCATCGTCGACGAGCTGACCCGGCGGCTGGCCACGCGGCTGCGGCCGGCGCTGGCCGGGATCAGCACGCCGCGGCCGACGTACCGGCCGGGCGGGCGCCTCGACCTGGCGCGCACGCTGCGGGCCAACCTCACGACCACGCGGCGGGGCGAGGACGGACGGGTGCGGGTCGTCCCGGAGCGGCCGGTGTTCCGGACCCGGGCGCGGCGCGGGGTCGACTGGCGGCTCGTGCTCGTCGTGGACGTGTCCGGGTCGATGGAGGCGTCGGTGATCTGGTCGGCGCTGACCGGCGCGATCCTGGCCGGGGTACCGGCCCTGACGACGCACTTCGTGGCGTTCTCCACGGAGGTCGTGGACCTCACCGACCGGGTCGGCGACCCGTTGGGCCTGCTGCTGGAGGTCCGGGTCGGCGGCGGCACCCACATCGCCAAGGGGCTGCGGCACGCGCGGAGCCTGGTCACGGTACCGGCGCGGACCCTTGTGGTGCTCGTCAGCGATTTCGAGGAGGGGTACCCCCTCAGCGGCCTCCTCGCCGAGACGCGCGCGCTCGTCGAGTCGGGCGTGACCGTGCTCGGGTGCGCGAGCCTGGACGACGCCGGCCGCCCGCGGTACTCGGTGCCGGTCGCCTCACAGCTCGTGGCGGCCGGGATGCCGGTGGCCGCGGTGAGCCCCCTGGAGCTGGCCCGCTGGGTCGCGGAGAAGGTGCGATCATGAGCCCGGCGCTGCCGCCGATCGAAACGACGGTACTGCTGGCCGCCGTCGACGCGCTGCCCGCCCGCCTACGCAAGAAGCTTGACGACGCCGCGGCCAAGCTCGCCGGCCGCCCGGTGGAGCGCGACGGCGACCGCCACACGGTCGCGATCGACGACGCCACGACGGTGACCCTGACGACGGCCGGCGGCGTGGTCCGCGCCCCGGAGGCGGTCACCTGCACCTGCCTGCTGGCGCCGAACTGTCTGCACCGCGCCGCCGTGCTCTCCCTCGCCCCGATCCACGACCCCGCCGCGGACGACTCCGCTCCAGCGTCCACTGTGGACAGTTCGAGCCCGGCGCCCGCGGGAAGCGACAGCGGCGAAGGCGCGAGCGCGGCCGACGCGGGCCGGGCACGACCGGACACCGCAAGGCCGGACCCGACGGGCGGCGCAGGCACGACAGCCGACGCGAGCACGGCCGACGAAACGGACAGGGCCGACGAAACGGGCGCACCACGACCGGGTGACGCGGGCGCTGCCCGACCGAGCGGCGCCCCCGGCGGCACGGGCGGGACGCAAGGTGGTGACGCGGACGGAACGCGAGCTGGTAACGCGGACGAGGCCCGGACAGGTCACGCTGGCGGGACACGAGCAGGTCACGCTGGCGAGGCGCGAGCAGGCGACGTGGGCGGGGCCGGGGCCGGGCGGGTGGACGGTGCCGAGGGGGCGGTGCCGGAGGAGGGTGCCGTCGTGCTGACCGCACAGCAACGGGCCGCGGTGGCGCAGCTGTGGCGGGCGGCCTGCGGGGTGCTCACGGACGGGGTCAGCGGCGCGGGGACCGTCGCGCGGGCGGCCCTGCTGCGGGCGGCGCACGAGGCGCAGGCGGGCAAGGTGTACCGGGCGGCGGCCGCGGCGCGGGTCGTGGCCACGCTGCTGCAGGCCGGGCGGGCCGGGGATGCGCACTACCGGCTGGCCGACCTCGGCGAGGCGCTGCGCGAGCTGCTCACGGTCACGCATCGGCTGATGGCCGGCGGCGGGGACCCGGTCGCGGAGGGGCTGGTGGGGACGGCGCGGCGGCAGTACCACCTCGCCGGGAGCCTGCGGCTCTTCGGGCTGTGCACGACCGCGGTGCTCGCCGGGACGGGGCACGCGGGGGTGGTGACGTACGCGGCCGATCGGCAGGGGCGGCTGTGGATGGTCGCCGACATCATGCCCGGGGACGCGCGGCGGGCCGCCCGGGCCGGGGGTGCCACGCTCGCGATGGGCGAGACGGCGCTCACGCACCGCGGGCTGACCCGCGCCGGGCTGGTCGTGACCGGGGCGACCGCGACCGGCGGGCGGCAGCTCGGGGCCGGCAAGGGGGTGCGGGCGGTCACCGCCGCCGGGGCGGGCTGGCACGAGGAGCCGTTGGCGGGGCTGTGGGCGGAGCCGGTTGCCGAGCAGGTGCACCGGGCGTTCGAGGCCCTGGCCGTGCCGGTGAGCGACCGGCCGGCCGGTGCCGACCTGCTGTTCCTGCGGGTCACGGTGGCCGGCAGCGACGGCGACGTGGTGCTGGCCCGGGACGCGGACGGGATGCCGCTGCTGCTGCGGGTGGCGGTCGATCACCCGGCGCTGGGGTACCGGGACAACCTGCGGGTGCTCGGCCGGGCCGAGGGGCTCGAGATGCTGGTGATCGCCCGGCCCGACCCGGGGCGCCCGGGCACGGTGCTGCCGCTGGCGGTCGCGCCGCCGGAGGGGACCGGCTGGCACCTGCCCGCACCGCACGGCGGGCACGCCGACCTCGCCTTCGACCGCCTCCACCGCAGCCAGCTCCCCCAGCCCTCCGCCCCCGGGGAGACCGACGCGGACGAGGAGCTGCCGGCCGGTGACGGCGAGCGGGAGGAGACGGCGGCGGGTGGGGGCATCGCGGAGGAAGGGTGGCGGCCCGCGGTGAGCGACCCGGCGCTGCACCGGCTCACCGCGCAGGTCGAGCGCACGGTGGCCGGCGGCCGGGCCATGCTCGCGTTCCCGGACGGGCGCGGCCCCTCGGACGCCGACCGGCTGCGGGCGGTCCGCCTCGATGCCGGCGCCGCGCTGCTCGACGGCCTGATCGGCGCCGCGGCGGACCGGCCGCGGGACGCGTTCGGGCGGCTGGGCGACGATGACGGCACCGCGTTCGCGCGGGCGTGGCTGGCCGCGGCGACGTACGCGGACGCCGCCGGCCGCGCCCTTGCCGAGGCCTCCTGGCTGCCGGGCGACCCCCGCCTGGAGGCGCCCGCGTAGCAGGCCCCGGCCGAAGTCAGGCGACCGTGTAGCAAGCCCCGGCCAAGTCAGGCGCCGATGACGCGAGCCCCGGCCGCGCTCGCCCGGCGATGGCCCGGCTACCACGGCCGCAGCCAGGCGCCCATGACCCGAGCCCCGGCCGCGCTCGCCCGGCTACCACGGCCGCGCCCGGCGCAGCGCGGCCGGTCGGGCCGTGCTGCGCCGGGCGGAGGCCGCCGTTGACGAGACCACCGCGCGGGCGCTCCGGGTCGCACGCCTCGGGTTCGCCGGGCTGTCCGACCCGGCCCTGCGGGCCGCTGTGCTTACTGGATCGGGGCTTACTTGATCGGGACGATCGTTGCCTGGCCGCCGGCCGGGGTCACCTGGACCTCGGTGGCCTCCGGCGGCAGGAGCGCGGCGTTGCGGCGCTCACCCTGCCAGGCGCCGTTGCCGACCCGGTAGCGCAGCGTCGCGTCCTTGCGGACCGCCACGAAGCCCTGCCGGTCGGGCAGCGCGAACAGCACCGGCACCGGCTTGCTCGCATCGACCGGGCCGGCGTTGCCGTACCGGATCGCGGCACCCGAGCCGAGCGCGTAGTACAGGTAGCTGGGATCGTCGCCGATCTGCTTCTCGCCGACGACCACGGACCGGCCGTCGGGTGTGGTGCCGGTCGCGCACCACAGCGGATTGAACCCGGCGTAGCCGAGGAGGTCGACCCCGACCGAGTCGGCCGACGACAGCGCCTCGCAGGCCTGCTGCCCGGCCTCCACGGACTGCGGGGTGTCCGGGCCGGTCAGCTGAAAGCCGGCTTTCCACTGCAGGCGGTGGTCCTGATACGTCCACTGGTCGCCGGTGTTGGCCAGCCGGTAGGCCAGCGGCTGCGCCGGGTCGGCGGCGACTCTCACCCCGGACGCGGCCACGCCCTTCGGTGTCGTTACGACCGCCACCCCTTGCTGGAACGGCAGCGGCTTCCAGTCGCGGGTGACCGTTCCGTCGGGGTGGTACTCGCGGCCGATGGAGTACTGCAGCGACTCGGCGAAGTCGATGACGATGAGCGTGGACCGGTCGGCGCCGGCGAAGAACCCGGTCACTTCCGGGGTCCCGCCCGGGCCGTAGTCGTCGTCGACCACGGTGGGGCGGCCGTCGATGTCCGAGACGAAACCGACCAGCGTCGCCATCCGCCCGGCGTCGTCGGGGGCGAGGGCCCCGTGCCGGTGCAGCCGCGCGCGCTGGGTGACCACCGCCGCCCGCCCGGCCGGCGTGTGGGCGGCCCACTTGATCTCGGGCTCGCCGCGCAGGTCGTCGAAGATGCCCCGGCTGGCGTTGGCGGATGCCTGGTGGCTGCCCTTCCAGGCGGCCTTCACCGAGTTCAGGTACGCCTGGTCGCCGATCAGGTCGCCCTGGGTGCCGGTCCACGTGTCGGCCCAGCCCGGGCCGCGGTCCGCCTTGCCGAACGGCATGTACCACTGCACTGCCCCGCCGGCGACGGCCAGGGCCAGCACGGCCGCGGTCGCCACGTACAGGGCGTTGCGCCGGCGCCGCCGGGCCCGCCCGTGCCGGCGGACGATCCGGACCAGCTCCGGGTTGGGCTCGATCCCGCTCGCCACGTCGCGCAGCGCGGTGCTGACGACGGCGATGTCGCTGTCGGTTGTCATCGGAGGCTCCCATCCGGCGAGACTGGAACGAGGACGGCCCGCAACCGGGCCAGCCCACGGGCGCTGTGACTCTTGACCGTGCCGACGCTGCAGCCCAGCAGCTGCGCGATCTCGGCTTCGGGCCGGTCCTCGAGGTAGCGCAGGACCACCACCGCACGCTGGCGCAGCGGCAGCTCGCGCAGCACGCCGAGGACGGCGGCGTGGCTGGCGACCCGATCGGCGTGGTCAGGCTGCGGCGCGTCCACCCCGTCGGTGAGCGGCGCCTCCGGCCGTCGCCGGCGCCATCGCCACCGGTTCGTGGCCCGGTTGACGAGGGCCTGCCGCGCGTACGCCTCGGGCGAGGCCCGGATGCGCGACCACCGCATGTACATCTGTTCCAGGACGTCCTGGAGGAGGTCCTCCGCGGCTTGCCGGTCGGCGGTGAGCAGATACGCCGACCGCAGCAGCGCGGCCGCCCGGACCTGCACAAACTCCTCGAAGGCGGCGTCGTTACGGTTGTCCACGCGTTCCCCCATCCGGTCGCTACCCCTTACACGACACCGCCCGGAGGCCGACGGGTTACCGCGGACAGCGATTTGTCAGGAGCCGCTGCCGAAGGGGTACAGCACGCGCGCCGTCCGCGCACGGATCGTGACCGGCAGACCGCCGGGGTCAGGGGCGGGTGGCCTCGATGGCGGCGATGAAGGCCTTGGCCCGGGCCTCGTAGTTGTCGTAGCGGCCGTAGCTCGGGGCGGCCGGCGAGAGCAGGACCACGCCGCCCGGCGGGATCAGGGCGCGGGAGCGGGCCACGGCGTCGGGCAGGTCGTCGGCGACCACGTGGGAGACGCCCGGCAGGTCGCCGACCACGTCGAGGATGTGCGAGCCGCTGTCGGGGACGGCGATGAGGGTGAGGGGGACGGCCTTGTCGCGCAGGTAGTCGCGCAGCGGGGTGTAGTCGATGCCGCGGTCCTGGCCGCCGACGATGACGGCCAGGGGGCGGCCGGCGTAGGCCTCGATGGCGTGGATGGTGGTCTGCGGGGCCGTCGAGAGGGAGTCGTTCACGAACTCGACGCCCGTCGGGTCCGGGATCGGGGTCAGGCGGTGCGGCAGCGGCGTGTAGGTGCGCACCGCGGCCTCGATCGCGGCGCGTTCGGCGGCGACGTCGATGCCGTAGGCCTGCAGGGCGGCGAGGGCCACGCACAGGTTGCCGGCGTTGTGGGTGCCGCGGAGGGGGAACGCGTCGCGCTCGAAGAGGCGCTCGCCGGCGAGCATGACCCAGCCGTCGGCGACGTGGAAGGACGCGTCGGTGTTGGCGGGGATCAGGGGGAGGCCGGGGCGGGCGGCCAGCTCCGCCGAGAGGGTCGGGTCGGCGGCGTTGTGGACCACCGCCTCCGGGCCGTGCTCGGCGATGTTGAGCTTGTGGGCGTAGTACTGCGACGGGCGGCCGTCCCGGGTCCAGTCCAGGTGCTCCTCGAACAGCGACGTGATCACCGCGACGCGCGGGGAGTCCTGCAGGTCGGCGCACTGGTACATGGACAGCTCGAGCACGTAGCGCTCGGCGGGCGGCAGCGAGAGCACCGCGATGCCGATGTTGCCGCCGAGCTCGTTCGGGCGGCCGGTCGCGGTGAGCAGGTGCGAGATCAGCGTCGTGGTGGTGCTCTTGCCCTTGCTGCCGGTCACGCCGATCGTCTGCTTGGCGTGGCCGGCCATCCACAGCGCGGTACCGCCGGTGATGGAAACGCCCCGGCGGCGCAGGCGCTGGATCCAGGGGTTGGACTCGCCGACGCCCGGGGAGCGCACCAGCACCTCGACGCCGTCCAGGGCGGCGGCCATCGCCTCGCCCTCGTGCAGCTCGGCGAGCCCGGCCAGGCGGCCCTCCCACTTCGTGGCCAGGAACGTGGTCTTGTCCTGCACGACGACCAGGGAGGACGGGCCGACGGGGGCGATCGCCTCGAGCGCGGCGACGCCCTCGCGGCCCGTGCCCCACACGGCGACCCGCCGCCCGGCGAGGTCCGAAAGCTGCATGACTGCGTACTCTACCGGCGGCCGGTCGACGCCTTGCGGTAGTCGCTGTTCAGTCGGCCGATGAGGGTGAGCGGGATGCCCTTGGGGCAGACCGTGGTGCACTCGCCGGCGTTGGTGCAGCCGCCGAAGCCGGCCTCGTCGTGGGCGGCGATCATGCTCAGCACCCGGGTGTCGCGCTCGGGCTGGCCCTGCGGCAGCAGGCCCAGGTGGCCGACCTTGGCCGCGGTGAACAGCATCCCCGAGCCGTTGGGGCAGGCGGCCACGCAGGCGCCGCAGCCGATGCACGTGGCGGCCTCGAAGGCGGCGTCGGCGTCGGCCTTCGGCACGGGCGTGGCGTGCGCGTCCGGCGCGGCGCCGGTCGGGGCGGTGATGTAGCCGCCGGCCTGGATGATCGAGTCGAACGCGCCGCGGTCGACAACCAGGTCGCGCACGACCGGGAAGGCGGCCGAGCGCCACGGCTCGACGTCGATGGTGTCGCCGTCGTTGAAGTGCCGCATGTGCAGCTGGCACGTCGTGGTGGCCTTGAGCGGGCCGTGCGCGACGCCGTTGATCATCATGCCGCACATGCCGCAGATGCCCTCGCGGCAGTCGTGGTCGAAGGCGATCGGCTCGTCGCCGGCGAGGATCAGGCGCTCGTTGAGGACGTCGAGCATCTCCAGGAAGGAGGCGTCCGGGGAGATGTCCTTCACCTCGTACGTCACCATGCGCCCCTTGTCGGAAGGGCCCGTCTGGCGCCACACGCGCAGCTTGATGTCCATTACTTGTAGCTCCGCTGGGTCGGGTGGACGTATTCGAACTCGAGCGTCTCCTTGTGCAGCACCGGGGGCTCGCCGGTGCCGGCGAACTCCCAGGCGGCGACGTAGGAGAACCGGTCGTCGTGGCGGAGGGCCTCGCCGTCGGGGGTCTGGCTCTCGCCGCGGAAGTGCCCGCCGCACGACTCGGCCCGGTGCAGGGCGTCGACGCACATGAGCTCGGCCAGCTCGAAGAAGTCGGCGACCCGGCCGGCGCGCTCCAGGTTCTGGTTGAGCTGCTCGCCCGTGCCGGGCACCTTGACCCGGGTCCAGAACTCCTCGCGCAGGGACTGGATCAGCGCGATGGCCTTCGTCAGGCCTTCCTCGGTGCGCTCCATGCCGCAGTACTCCCACATGATGTGGCCGAGCTCGCGGTGGAAGGAGTCCACGGTCCGGTCGCCGTCGACGGCGAGCAGCGACGCGAGCCGCTCCTCGACCGCCGTGCGGGCCGCGACCACCGCGTCATCCGACGGGGACACGCGCGGGAACGGGCCCGAGGCGAGGTAGTCGTTGATGGTGTTGGGCAGCACGAAGTACCCGTCGGCGAGGCCCTGCATGAGCGCGGACGCGCCGAGCCGGTTGGCGCCGTGGTCGGAGAAGTTGGCCTCGCCGACGACGAACAGGCCGGGGATGTTGGACTGCAGGTCGTAGTCGACCCACAGGCCGCCCATCGTGTAGTGCACGGCGGGGTAGATGCGCATCGGCGTGACGTAGGGGTCCTCGCCGGTGATCCGCTCGTACATCTCGAAGAGGTTGCCGTACTTGGCCTCGACCGCCGGGCGGCCCAGGCGCGCGATCGCGTCGGCGAAGTCGAGGTAGACGCCGAGGCCGCCGGGCCCGACGCCGCGGCCCTCGTCGCAGACGTTCTTGGCGGCGCGGGAGGCGATGTCGCGGGGCACCAGGTTGCCGAACGACGGGTAGATCCGCTCGAGGTAGTAGTCGCGCTCGTCCTCGGGGATGTCGGCCGGGGCGCGGTCGTCGCCGGCCCGCACCGGCACCCAGACCCGGCCGTCGTTGCGCAGCGACTCGCTCATCAGCGTGAGCTTGCTCTGGTGTGTGCCGGACTCGGGGATGCAGGTCGGGTGGATCTGCGTGTAGCAGGGGTTGGCGAACAGCGCGCCCTTGCGGTGGGCCCGCCACGACGCGGTGACGTTGCAGCCCTTGGCGTTGGTGGACAGGAAGAAGACGTTGCCGTACCCCCCGGAGGCCAGGACCACGGCGTCGGCCATCTCGGTGGTGATCTCGCCGGTGACGAGGTCGCGCACCACGACGCCGCGGGCCCGGCCGTCCACGATGATGAGCTCGAGCATCTCGTGGCGGGCGTTCATCTCCACGTTGCCGGCCGCGGCCTGCCGCTCGAGGGCCTGGTAGGCGCCGAGCAGCAGCTGCTGGCCCGTCTGGCCGCGGGCGTAGAAGGTGCGCGACACCTGGGTGCCGCCGAACGAGCGGTTGTCGAGCAGGCCGCCGTACTCGCGGGCGAAGGGCACGCCCTGGGCCACGCACTGGTCGATGATGTTCACCGATACCTGGGCCAGGCGGTAGACGTTGGACTCGCGGGCGCGGAAGTCGCCGCCCTTCACCGTGTCGTAGAAGAGCCGGTACACCGAGTCGCCGTCGTTGCGGTAGTTCTTGGCGGCGTTGATCCCGCCCTGCGCCGCGATCGAGTGCGCGCGGCGGGGGCTGTCCTGGTAGCAGTACGACTTCACCTTGTAACCGGCCTCGGCCAGCGTCGCCGCCGCCGATCCGCCGGCCAGGCCGGTGCCGACCACGATGACGGTCAGCTTGCGCTTGTTGGCCGGGTTGACCAGCTTGGCGGAGAACTTGCGCCGCTCCCAGCGGGTCTCGATGGGGCCGTCCGGCGCGGCCTTGTCCTCGACGGGTTCGCCTTCGGTCCAGTACGTCATGTCACTTCACCAACCCGGTCAGCACGGCGAACGGCACGGAGAGGTAGCCGGCGACCAGCACAATCGACAGCGCGAGGGCGACCGCCTTGGCGATGCGCTCGCCGCGCGCGGACTGCTGGCCGAGGGTGCGCAGCGCGGAGAAGATCCCGTGCCGCAGGTGGAACCCGACCGCCACGACGGCCAGGGCGTAGAACAGCGTGACGTACCAGCGCCCGGGCGCGAAGTCGGCGAGCACGTTGGCGGAGGGGTGCTGCCCGTCGCCGACCGGGTTCACCGTGCCGGTGGTCAGGTCGAGGATGTGGAAGACGACGAACAGCAGGATGATGACGCCGCCCCAGCGCATGGTGCGGGCCGCGTAGCTGCCCTGGACCTTGGGCCGGTGCGCGTAGCGGACCGGGCGGGCGGCGCGGGCCCGGCGGGCCAGCACGACGGCGGCGAAGATGTGCCCGAGCACGGCCACCGTGAGCCCGCCGCGCTGGATCCACAGGAACCAGGTGCGCGGCAGCAGCGGCGAGCCGAGCTCGCGCAGCCAGTGCGCGTAGTGGTCGAAGGCCTCCGTGCCGACAAAAATCTTCAGGTTCCCGGTCATGTGCGCGAACAGGAACAGCACCAGCAGGGTGCCGGTCCCCGCCATGAGCATCTTCAGCGCGACCGAAGAGGCCTTTTTCTTGGGTTTCGCGGCCTTTGCCGGAGTCACCCGTTCTGCCGTCATTACCGCCACACCGCCGACGCTAGGGGCGCCCGCGCCGATTCGTCCAATGCATGACATCCGCAGCGGCGATAGCCATAGGCTATGGAAGTGCAGTTGCAGCAGCTTCGATACTTCGTATTGGTCGCCGAACTACGACATTTCACCCGGGCGGCCGAGCAACTCGGTGTGAGTCAGCCGACACTGAGTAAACAAATTCACACCCTGGAGGCGACCCTCGGCGCCCCGCTCTTCGATCGCTCCCGCGGCGGCGTCGTGCTCACCACCGCCGGCGAGACGCTGCTGCCCCTGGCCCGCCGGGTGGTCGCCGACGCCGACACCGCGCGCGACGCCGTCCAGGAGGTGGTCGGCCTGCGCCGCGGCCGGGTGCGGCTGGGCGCCACGCCGAGTCTCTGCACGTCACTGGTACCGGTGGTGCTCCGCGATTTCCACGAGCGCCACCCGGGCATCGAACTGCACGTGGACGAGGGCGGATCGCAGGACCTCGTCGCCGAGCTCGTCGCGCACACCCTCGACCTGGCGCTGATCGTCGAGCCGGCCCGGGGCACCGACCCGGCCCTCGAGACGGTCCCGGTGCTGCGCGAGAGCCTCGTCGTCGCCTCCGTCGAGCCGCTGTCGGAGCACATCGCCCTCGCGGACCTGCGCGACACCCCGCTGGTGATGTTCCGCACCGGCTACGACCTGCGGGACACGACCCTGGAGGCCTGCCGGAGGGCGGGGTTCACGCCGCGGTACGCCGTGGAAGGCGGCGAGATGGACGCGGTGCTGGCCTTCGTCGAGGCGGGCCTGGGCGTGGCCCTCGTGCCGAGCATGGCCCTCGTCAACCGGCCGCTGCTGCACGCGGCCCCGCTCGTGGCGCCGGGCGTGCACCGCACCATCTCCCTGGCCCAGCGGCGGGAGTCGGTCCTGCCCCACGCGGCCCAGGCCCTGCGCGCCACCCTGCTCGACCACGTCGCCGCCGGTCCCCTCCCGGTCGGCGTCCAGGCCTTCTGACGCCGGCCCGGCCCAGGACGGGTCGCTCTGACGCCGGCCCGGCTCAGGACGGGTCGCTCTGACGCCGGCCCGGCTCGGGACGGGTCGCCGAGCGGGCGCCGCTCGATCGTGGCGGCGGCGCGCCGGCCCGCGAGATCACATCGACGCGCGGCCGAGTTGAGGAGGGGCGATACTGGTCGATCGTGGAGACCGAACGGAGTGAACGGACGCGGCAGTGGCTGGCCGCGCACGAGCTGAACACGGAGGGTGATCCGGACCACGTGGCCCGGGCCGTCATGCCCGAGATCCGCGGCGACGCCGAGCTGCCCGACGCCGACAAGCTGGAGCTCGGCCTGGGGCTGCTGGAGCTGCTGGACACGTACTGGGTGACGGTGGAGCTGCGCTGGTTCGTCAACGCCGCCGCCGACGAGGCGATCCGCGACGCGCACTGGCAGGCGATCCGCAAGCACCTGGAGCGGCCCAAGCCGAGCGAGGCGGTGCTGTACTCGCTGTGGGTGGACTGGTTCGAGGACATCGCCACGGTCGAGCGCGCCTTCACCGAGGTGCTCGCCCGGGACGTCCCGGCACTGCCCGACGCCGGCGAGGAGCTGCTGCGGCGGGCCGCGGCGGCGCTCAAGGTCAGCGGGCCCGTCCCGTGGAAGCTCAAGCACGCCGTCTACACCGCGGCCGCGGCGGTACCGCGGCTGCGCCCGGCGGTGTTCAACGGCCTGCTGTACAGCTACCACGACATGTACGGCTCGCTCGAGATCGCCCCGGCGCTGGAGCTGCTGGACAGCCTCGAGATGCCCGAGGACACCGAGCACCTTGCCGAGTTGCGCGACGAGCTGACCCACGGGCACGCCAACCGCCACCACCGCGAGGACGCGCCGCCGCCCCCGCCGCAGTAGTCCTCGGAAACTTCTCAGCAACGGTCCGGTAAGTTCGCCAGCGGTGTATCGGGCGTGGCGTTTGGAGGAACGGTTTTGCAGATCTGGGAAGCGATCGTGCTGGGCGTCGTGGAGGGCGTCACGGAGTTCCTTCCCGTGTCCTCGACCGGCCACCTGACCATCACCGAGAAGCTGATGGGCATCCCGATCGACGACAAGGGCGTCACGGCGTTCACCGCGGTCATCCAGGTCGGCGCGATCCTCGCGGCGATCATCTACTTCCGCAAGGACATCATCCGGTTCATCGTCGGGCTGTTCAAGGGGCTGGGCAGCGCCGAGGCTCGCCAGCACGAGGACTGGCGGATGGCCGTCAACGTCATCGTCGGCTCGATCCCGATCGTCATCGTCGGCCTCGCGTTCAAGGACGTCATCGAGGGCGCGCTGCGCAGCATGTGGTTCGTCGCCGGGGGCCTCGTCGTGTGGAGCGTCGTCATGGTGCTCGGCGACCACCTCGGCAAGCAGAAGCGCGCCGAGGGCGACGTGACGTGGAAGGACTCGCTCATCATCGGCCTCGCGCAGTGCATCGCCGTGATCCCCGGCGTGTCCCGCTCCGGCGCCACGATCAGCATGTCGCTGTTCCGCGGCCTCGATCGGGTGACGGCCACCCGGCTGTCGTTCTTCCTGGGCATCCCGGCGCTCACCGGCGGCGGCATCCTGGAGGGCGTCAGCCAGTCCAAGGAGATCGCCGCGACCGTCGGCTGGGGCGCCACCGCGATGGGCACCGCGATCAGCTTCGTGGTGGCCTACGTCAGCATCGCGTGGCTGCTGCGGTACGTCGCCGGGCACACCTTCGCCGCGTTCGTCTACTACCGGGTGGCGCTGGGCGGCATCATCGTCGGGCTGCTGGCGACGGGCGCGATCACGGCGACCTGATCGCCTGCCGTCCCGCGTCCGCACGCGGCGCCCGGATGTTTCGTGCACGTTCGCCTACGGGGTAGGGCTGTAGGCATACGTGGATGGCCTGCCGGGATGCGGCTCACGGCTCCCGACCGTCCGGCTCGGTCCTCGCCCGCCGCAAGGCGTGGTGGGCGAGGACCAGCGGGACGATGCCGACCGGGTACCACCACACGTCCGTCCAGTCGAAGGCGTTGCCGAAGACCAGGCGCAGCAGGATGCTCTGCGCCGACAGGGTGCGCGGGACCGGGGTGAGCTGGGCCAGTTCTACGGCCCAGCACCAGGCGAGCGCCCACGCGCCGGCCGTCAGCGGGTGCGCGGCCGGGCGGAGGAAGACCACGGCGGCGTAGACGGCGGATGCGTACAGGGCCGTCCCGGAGTTCTGTTCCAGCGCGCCGGTGCTGGTGACGTCGCCGCTGAGCACGGCGCGCAGACCGAGGGCCAGGGCCGTGGCGGCGGCCGCCGTGAGGACCGCCGCGATGCGGGTCGCTGTTGTCGACTGGAGCACCCGGCGATGGTAGACAGCCCCGTCACGCCGGCACGCCGGGTCGACTCGAACCGCGGTGATGGTAGACCGCCGGGCCCGATAAGTCGGGCGCTCCGCGCCGCGACTTATCGGACTTTTCGCCTGACGGGGCATACCGCGGCCATATACTGGTTTGCCCGTTTCTTGCGATCATGCGGTGTTGAGCTCCGGACGGGCCGCGGTCAGGACGGCGGGCGCCGGGGCGGACCAATCGCGTTCAGCAGGGGCGGCTGCCGGCGCCGGTGCTGCCCCAGATCCGGTACTCGCCGCCGCCGGGCTGGGTGAGCGAGTACGTGACGTCCCAGCGCGTGCAGGCCTCCGACTCGCGCCCCTTCGGTCCCTTGCCGGGTTCCTGGCGGCTGCGGAACGTGACCCGCGCCTGCAGCACGCCCTTGCCGGTCGGGTCGGGCCCGAGGGCCAGCAGCACGATGTCGTCGTCCGTGCTCGTGCTGATGCCGTCGGTGAACCGCTTGACCGCGCTCGGGTCGCCCTGGTTGATCGAGCCGCCGGGGTCCATGACGCCCAGCGCGGCGGTGGCGTTGCGGGCGTTGACGGCGGCGAAGTACCGGTCGAAGACGCCGGCCACCGCGGGCGCCTGGACCGGGTCGAGGCTGGGGTCGAGGCGGACGCTGCCGACGCTGGCGGGCAGGGTCGGGGGGACCTGGGTGGGGGCCGCGCTCGTGGGGCTGGCCGTGGGCGTGGCGGGCGCGGTGGTGGTGCGGCCGCCGCTGGGGCTGGTCGTGGCCGGCGTCGCGGTGGGGCCGGCGGGGGCGGCGGTGGACGGGTCGGCGGCGCCGGGCAGCCAGCGGTCGCGCAGGACGAACGCGATCGTGCCACCGGCCAGCAGCAGGACGACGGCGACGACGGCCGGGAAGATCCAGACCGGGTGGCGGGGTGTGGCCGGGGTCCACTGGGCGGGCCCGGGCGCCTCCGCCGGCCACTGACCCGGCGCGGCCGTTGGCTGCGGGATGCCGGGTGGCGCGCCCGACGGCCATTGCGTCGGCACCGCGCCCGATTCGGCCGGCGCGGGCGGCTGGCCCGGCACGCCAAGGGCGGGCCACGGCTGCGCAGCGGCGGCCGTTGGTTGCGAGATGCCGGGTGGCGCGTCCGACGGCCAATGGGTCGGCACCGCGCCCGATTCGGCCGGCGCGGGCGGTTGGCCCGGCGTACCAAGGGCGGGCCACGGCTGCGCGGCGGCGGCCACGTTTGGTCCAGGACCGGGCACATTGGGCCCAGAGCCGTGCGGGACCGGGCCAGGTCCGGGCGGAATCGGCCCAGCGCCGGGCGGGATCGGGGCGTCGGGGCTGGCGCCGGGAGACCAGGAGGCGAACTCCTCGGCGGGGGCGGAGGCGGGCCAGGCTACCGGGGCGCGAACGGCGCCGCAGTGCGGGCAGGTGCCGTTCGCGTCCGCGTTGGTCTGGCCGCAGACCCCACACTGCCACATGTACCCGACCAAACCGTACATCGACGGCTGGCACCATCGGCGCAACGCTCAACATCGTGCGCCGTTCGTGCCGCCGTCGGTCAGCGGGCGGCCAACGGGCGGAGCAGGGCCAGCAGCGCCTTGGCGTCCGGGGTGGCGGCGAAGAAGGCGGCGTCGGCGGCCTCCACCACCTCGACCGCGCGGCCGGCCAGCGCGGCGGCCCTTGTCCGTGACGCGCAACAGCTTGGCCCGGGTGTCGGAGGGGTCGACCTCGCGCTCGAGCAGGCCCTTGTCCTCGAGCTTCTGCAGGACCTGCGAGGTCAGTTAGTCGCCGCGCAGACTTACTCGCAAGTCACTGGGTCACGCGGTACTGCGACGTCGCCGACCTGTGCGACGTGCGGCCGACGAGCTGGACGATGACGGTGCTGCCGGTCTTGGTGCCGGCGGGGGCGACCGTCACGCTCTCCTCCACCGCGCCCTGGTCGTCGGCGGTCAGCGTGGTGAGCGTCTTCGTGCTGGTCTTCACGTCGATGCGCTCGCCCGGCCCGAATCCGCTGGCGGTCAGCTTCACCGCGGCGCCCGCCCTGCCGCTCGGCGGCTGCACCAGCACGACGGCCGACCCTGCGCCGGCCGAAGGCGCCGGGCCGGTGGACGGGTTGCCGGGCGGGCCGGACGCGGCGACGGAGCCGCTCGGTGCGGGACCGGCGCCGAACAGGCTCTCCACCCTGGTCTTGCCGTCGTGGACGAGGCCGCGGCCCCACGGGGTGACCGCCATGATGATGGCCACCGGCAGCAGCGGCAGCGCGGCGAAGCGCAGGCGGCGCAGCCATCCGCCGCGGCGCCGTTTCACCGCGGGCGCGGGCTCGGGCTCGGGTCGCGCCGCGGGGCGTTCGTCATCGTCGTCGGGCGGCATGAGGTCGGCATCCCCGTACACGGCCACGTTGCCCTGAATCGTCACGCCCGGCCCGATGACGACCGACGGCCGGGAACGGCGCTGCGGCGGCGTTTCCGGCGCATTCGGTACGCTCCGCGGCCCCGCCTCGTCCGAAAGCCCGGCGGGATGGGCGCTGACCGGGGCGGCGCTCGACCCGGGATAACCGTGCACGGGACCCGCGGGGGACGCAAACCCACCCGATGCGGTCGCGCCGTAGACGGCGCCGGTCTGGGTACCGTCCGCGGACGGCCCGCCGGCCCCCGGACCAAAACCGTCACCGCCCAGACGGAGCCCACCGCCACCCGAACCAAAACCATCCGCACCCGAACCAAACCCGCCGCCGCTCGAACCAAAACCATCCGCACCCGGACCGAAACCGCTGCCGCCCGAACCGAAACCAGCGGCGCCCGGACCGAACCCGCCGGTGGACGGGCCGAAACCAGCGGCGGCCGGAGCCGAACCGTGACCGACGGCAGCCGGACCAGCACCGGTCGCAGCGGGACCGAACCCGGCCGCGACCGGACCCGAATCGCCGGCGGACGGGCCGAACGCGCCGGTGGACGGCCGGGACCGTTGGCGAGCAGGAGAGCGCCGAACGCCACGGGGAGCTCGGGCTGCTCCGGCACGACCGGGGCCAGACCGAACCGCGCGTGCAGCCGGCTCGCCACCAGCGGCAGGCGGCTCGACCCGCCCACGAGCACGATCGCGTCGAGCCGGGCGGGCGTGACGCCGGAGCGGTCCAGCACCCGCCGGGTCTCGTCCACCGCGCGGTCGACCAGCGGGCCGGCGATGCGGTCGAGCTCCTCCCGGGTCAGGTGCACGCCCCGGTCGCTGCCCGGGATGTGCACCGGGGCCGACGAGGTCCGGGCGAGCATTTCCTTGGCCTGGCGTACCTCGGACCAGAACGTCCGCCGGTCCCGGAACTCGCCGGGCGTGCGGGGCGCCGCCAGCCGCTGCCAGAGGCCGGGATCGCCGGTGGCGACCAGGTGGCCCAGGTGGCCGACGAGGGCCGCGTCGATGTCGGTGCCGCCCAGGTCGGCCAGGCCGCCGGTGGCGAGCACCCGCAGGCCGGCCGGGGCCGCCTCGACCACGGTGACGTCGAGCGTGCCGCCGCCGAAGTCGAAGACCACCGCGCAGCGGGCCGGGGCCAGGCGGCCGCCGAGGGCGCGGACGCAGTACGTGGCGGCGGACACCGGCTCGTCGAGCAGCGCGACCCGCCCGAGCCCGGCCCGGGCGGCCGCGTCGAGCAGGACCGCCCGGCGGGTGTTGCCCCAGTCGACGGGGCAGGTCAGGACGCTCGCCCCGGCCACCGGCACGCCGGTCTGGGCGGCCTCGGTCGCGGCCCGGCGCAGCACGGCGGCGAGCAGGTCGGCGACCGGCACCTCGCGGTCGCCCAGCAGGATCGCGCCCTCGTCGATGCGGCCCTTGGGGTTCGGCTCGAACCGCGCGGCGTCGGTCATCATGTGCCGCTCGGCGTCCCGGCCGACCAGCAGCGCGCCGGCCCGGTCGGCGAAGACCGCGGAGGGCAGCATCGGCGAGCCGTCGAACAGCAGCGGCCGGGGCGTGCCGTCGCCGCGGTCCACCACCGCGACCGTGTTGGACGTGCCGAGGTCCACCGCGAACCGGAAAGGCATCGCGGCATCCTATCCGCGCCGGCGCGGACCGGGCACCGGCCCGTCAGAGCCGGGCGAGCAGCTCCGGCAGCGGCAGGTCGGTGGCCGCGCGCAGCACCACGTCGGCGGCGGCGAAGGCCGTCGGGTCGGTGTACGGGTTGGGGATCGCCACGCACCGCAGGCCCGCCGCCTTCGCCGCGGCCACCCCGTGCGCGGTGTCCTCGAAGGCCACCACCCGGCCGGGCGGGAGGCCGAGGCGCCGCAGCGCGAGCAGGTACACGGCCGGGTCGGGCTTGTGGCCGGCGACCTCGTCGCCGTAGGCCCGCGCCTCGAACCGCTCCAGCTCGCCGACCCGGGCCAGATGGCCCTCCACCCACTCCCGGGTCGAGCTGCTCGCCACCGCCAGGCGCAGGCCCAGGCCGGCGGCCGCGGTGAACCAGTCGCGGAAGCCGGCGGCGAGGTCGAGGCCCACGTGGAGGGTGTCGCGGTAGGCGATCCGGCGGGCGTGACTGGCCGGGCGGTCGAAGCCGGGGCCCACCGCGGCGGCGAGCGCGGCGAAGTGGTGCTCGGTCATGTCGCCGCCGTGGTCGGCGAAGAACGTGGACTCGTCGAGGGCGAGGCCGTGGTACGCCCACTCGGTCCGCCACGCATCGAGGTGCGTGTCCTCGGTGTGCATGAGCAGGCCGTCGAAGTCGAACACGAGCGCTTCGATGCCGGGGGCCATGCCGGTCACGGTACGGGCGGAGGGCGGACCCGGACGGCCCCTGCGCAGGCGTTTATGACCCGCGTCACGTCCCGCGGACACCCGGTGCAAGCTGGCCGGCGGACCGATTCCCGAGGACACCTCGCATCCAGTACGGTTCCTGCGTGATGCACGGGGACAACTCGGAGCCGGCGGCGGCTCCGGCGGGGGCGGGCCCACAGGAGCCCGCGGCACCGGCCGGGCCGCAAACTGCCGCGCCGCCGCTCGCGCCGGAACCGCCACCGGCCCCGACCTACTGGACACCGCCCGCCGCGGTGCCCGCTCCCGCCGCGGCCGACGCCGCGACTTCGCCGGTGGCCGTAGCACAGGACGCGCAAAGGCTCGCGGAGCCCGGGGAGGCCACGGAGCCGGAGGCGCACCAGCAGCCGCGCACGACGGTCACCGGCGCGGGCCTGCACATCCCGCAGCAGCGCGGCCCGGAGATGTACACGCCCGCCGCCTACCCCGCGGCGCCGCCGTACCACCCGCCGCAGTACCCCGCCGGGTACTGGCCCGGGCAGCCGCCGTTGCCGCCCCGGCCGCGGCGCCGAGGCCTGGTCGCGACCGGCGTCGTCACCGCCGCCGTCCTGGTGCTCGCCCTGCTCATCGGGATCGCCTTCGCCGGCTCCGGCGGTAAGCGACCCCTCGCCGGCGCCGCCCACCCGCTCGCCGGGCGCTCCGCCGGGTCCGGTGCGGCGGCGACGGGCTCACCCAAGGCCGAAACCGGGGTGTCGGTCCCGATCCTGGACGCGCTGGGCAAGCAGTCGAAGGCGCTGCTGGCCGGCGACCGCGACGGGTACCTCGCCGAACTCGGCGGTGGCCTGCAGGACGGGTTCTCCCGGCGGTTCGGTTCGCTGCGCGCGATGGGCGTGCAGCGGTGGACGCCCTCGCTGGTCGACCGGCCCTCGCAGAACGCCGACGGGACCTGGTCCGTGCTGGTCCGCTGGGACTACTGCTTCGGCCAGGGCTGCACCCAGCTGTTCCCGCAGGTCGTGCAGACCTCGTGGACGGTCACCGGGAGCAAGGCGACGGTCGCGAAGTACGAGCAGACCTCCGAGCCGTGGGACGCCTCCGCGCTGCAGACGTCGGTCGGGCGGCACGTCATCGTGGCCGGCACCGCGGCCAGCGCGGGCAAGCTGCAGCGGGTGGTGGCCAAGGCCGACGCGGCGGCGGACGTCGCGGACCGGTTCGCGAAGTGGGACCCGCCGCCGAAGTGGTACATCGTGTACATCGCCGGCCAGGGCGAGTGGAAGTCGTGGTGGGACAACGGCGACATCGGCGCCAACTACGACGGCTACTCGACCGGCCCGCGCGGCATCGTCATGCAGGCCGCCGACGCCGGCCAGGACTTCCTGCAGATCCTGCTCACGCACGAGTTCGGCCACGTGGTCACGGTCGGCGAGGACTACGGCACGGCCAAGACCTGGTGGATGACCGAGGGCATCGCCGACTACATCGCCAACGGCGACGGCCGCACGATGCAGGGCCGGGTGCCCAGCGTGCGGTGGTTCGTCAAGCACGGCTGGGACGGGACGATCACGCTCGGGCCGCCGCCGGAGAGCGCCGGCGGCGAGGAGATCAGCGGGCGGTACGGCATCGCCCTCATCGCCATCAACTGCCTGGCGAAGAAGTTCACCGAGCCGAAGATGCTCGACTTCTTCGGCGAGGTGGTGCGCAAGCAGGCCTCGCTGGAGGCCGCCTCGGCGAAGGTCTTCGGCACCGACTGGGCGGGCGTCGCGACGTCGTGCGCCGGCCAGGTGCGCAGCGCCTGACCGCCACCCGGCGCAGACGATCGAGCCGAAAAGTCCGGACATCGCACGATGTCCGGACTTTTCGTTATCCCCAGGTCACGCGAGCCAGTGCGAGGCCAGCAGCTCGAAGGAGCGCACCCGGTCCCCGTGGTCGTGAGTGATGGTCGTGACGAGCAGCTCGTCGGCGCCGGTCACCCGCTGCAGCACCGAGAGCTGCCGCGACACCTCCTCCGCGGTCCCCACGAACTGCGTGTCCAGCCGGTCCTGGACCAGCGCCTGCTGCTCCGGCGACAGCGGCGAGGCCGATGCCTCGGCCGGCGTCGGGAAGGGGATCGCGCCGCGGCCGGAGCGGATGCTGTACACCCAGTGCCCATACGGCGACGCCAGCCGGCGCGCCTCCTCGGAGGTCTCGGCGACCACCACGTCGGCCGAGACGAGCACGTACGGCCGGTCGAGCACCGCCGAGGGCCGGAACGCCGAGCGGTAGTGGTTCACCGCCTCCAGCACGGTGGCCGGCGACACGTGGTAGTTGGCCGCGAACGGCAGGCCCCGCTCCCCCGCCACCTGCGCGCTGCGCCCCGCGCTGCTGCCCAGGACCCACAGCTCGGTCTTGGCCCCCTCCCCCGGCGTGACGTGCACGTCGATCCCGTCCCGGGCGTAGGTGCCGCCGATGAGCGCCTGGATGTCGTCGACCACCTCGGCGAAGTCCGGGGACTCGGCGCCGGGCTGCTGCTGCAGGCCCGCCTGGACGGCCCAGCGCGGTGACGCCACGATGGTGGTGAAGTCGAACGGCGGCGGGATGAGCAGGCCGTCGACGACCGTCGACGAGGTGCGCTGGGCCGGGCGCGGGGCGGCGGCGGCCGCGACGGCCTCCGTGCGGCGCTGGCCGGAGCGGCCCAGGCCGAGGTCGATGCGGCCCGGGAAGACGGCGTCGAGCAGCCCGAAGCTCTCCACGATGGACAGTGGCGTCTGGTGGCCGACCTGGACCGCGCCCGAGCCGACCCGGATCCGGTCCGTGGCCGCGGCGATGAGCCCGATGAGCACCGCCGGGGCGGCGCTGGCCACCCCGTCGGTGAAGTGGTGCTCGGCGACCCAGTACCGGTGATACCCGTGCGACTCGGCCCGCCGGGCCAGGTCGATGCTGTTGCGCAGGGCCGCCCCGGTATCGCTGCCCGACGGGACAGGTGCGAGGTCCAGAATGGACAGTGGCACGTTCACGACGACCTCCCCAGGACGCCCTCGGCGAAGGCGTAGACCTCTTCCAGATGCGGATAGCCGGACAGGATGAACTCGGAGATGCCGGCCGCCCGGTACTCCTCGATGCGCGCGGCCACCTCGGCGTGGCTGCCGACCAGCGCGGTGCCCGCCCCGCCGCGGACCAGGCCGATGCCCGCCCACAGGTTGGGCGCGACGACCAGCCGGTCGCGGTCGCCGCCGTGCAGGGCCAGCATGCGCCGCTGCCCCTCCGAGTCCAGCCCGCGCAGGCTCTCCTGGCGCTGCCGTACCGTTGCCTCGTCCAGGCCGGCAATGAGCCGCTCGGCGTCGTCCCAGGCTCGCTCGGCGGTGTCGCGGGTGATGACGTGCAGCCGGATGCCGAAGCGGAGCTCCCGGCCGTGGGCGGCGGCCTCGGCCCGGACCTTCTCCACCTTCTCGGCCACCTGATCGACCGGCTCGCCCCAGGTGAGGTACACGTCGGCGTGCCGGGCGGCGAGGCGGACCGCGGCGGGCGAGGAGCCGCCGAGGTACACGGTGGGCGTGCTCGGCGGCGGCTCGCGCAGCAGCCCGCCCTCGACGGTGTAGTGCGGGCCGGCGTGGTCGAACGGCTCGCCGCGCCAGGCGGCGCGCACGACGTCGAGGAACTCCCCGGCCCGCTCGTAGCGGGCGTCGTGGTCGAGGAAGTCGCCGTAGCCGCGCTGCTCCGCCGCGCTGGAGCCGATGACCACGTTGAGCAGCAGCCGCCCGGCGGACAACCGCTGGAAGGTGGCGGCCATCTGCGCGGCCAGGACGGGGGCGATGAGCCCGGGGCGGAACGCGACGAGGAAGCGCAGCCGCTGGGTCTGCGCGATGAGCGCGGCCGTGGTCAGCCAGGCGTCCTCGCAGTGCACGCCGGTCGGGGTGAGTACCCCGGCGTAGCCGAGCCGGTCGGCGGCGCGGGCGATCTCGCCGAGGTACTCCAGGCTCGGCGCCCGGTGCGTGGCCGAGCGCTGCAGCGCGGCCGCGTCCTGGGCGCCGATGATGCCGCCGTGGCTGCCCGGGCCGACGGCCCGGTCGTCGCCGCCGGTCGGCAGGAACCAGTGGAAGACGGGGTCACTCATCGGCCAGGCCCAGGCGCCCGCGCAGGGGCGTGGTCGTGTACTCGGCGCGCGGCACTCCGTGCTCCTGCGGTCGTTCGGGCATGACGAAACCTCCGAGATCCGGAGCGGCTAAGCCGACTAATCCTACGTGTGAACTATGATTTACGCCAGGGGTTCGTGACACGGACCTCGGTTCGTTGACTTGCCCGGCGGGCCGCTGGTGCACTGGCGGGGACGCCGCCGCATCGATGTCGAGCGGGTCGCCCTCCTACACCCTCCATTGAGGATTCTTCATGCGCAGATTTCTTGCCGGTCTCGCCGTGGCCGGCCTGCTCCTCGCCGGCTGCCAGGGCGCCGGTGCCGACCCCGCGGCCGGGGCCGGCGCTCCGGTCCAGGGCGGCAAGCTCACCTGGGGCGTCGAGACCGAGCCGATCACCTTCAACCCGCACCAGTACGCGCAGGCCAAGGCCCGGCTGCTGGTCTGGAACAGCTTCGAGGGGCTGCTGACCCACGACGACAAGGGCGGGTACCTCCCCTGGCTGGCGTCGTCGTACTCGGCGTCGGCCGACGGCTTGACGTACACCTTCAAGCTCCGCGACGACGTGACCTTCCACGACGGCGAGAAGTTCGACGCCGCCGCGGTCAAGGCGAACCTCGACCAGCTGCAGGTCCCCGGGTACGCCCCGTCGGTCCTGGCCACCCAGCTGAAGAACTTCAAGGACGCCCAGGTCGTCGACCCCACCACGATCGAGATCCACCTCAAGAAGCCCGACGTGCTGATCCTGGACTTCTTCGCCGCGCCGCAGGGCGCCCAGATCTCGCCGAAGTCGCTCAAGAGCCCGAACCTCAAGGCCGGCGGTCCCGACGTGGTCGGCACCGGGCCGTTCATCCTGGACCGCTACACCAAGGGCCAGGAGGTGCACTACAAGCGCAACCCGAACTACAAGTGGGCGCCGTCCAACGCCGGCCACCAGGGCCCGGCCTACCTCGACGAGGTCACCTACCGCTTCCTGGGCGAGTCCTCGGTGCGCGTCGGCGCGCTGACCTCGGGCCAGATCGACGTGGCCGAGGGCATCCCGGCGACCGAGCAGGAGCTGGTCAAGGCCGACCCGAACCTGACCTTCAGCCGGTCGCTCAACAGCGGCACCGCGTACAACTACTACCTCAACCAGACCCGCGCCCCGTTCGACGACATCCGGGTCCGCAAGGCCTTCCGCGACGCGGTCGACGTGGACGCGGTGCTGCAGGGGGTGTACCGCGGCACGGCCACCCGCGCCTGGAGCATCCTCAGCCCGTCCGGCCAGTTCTACGACCCCTCGCTGGAGAAGACCTACGGCAACAACGCCGCCGAGGCCAACTCGCTGCTGGACGAGGCCGGCTGGTCCACGAAGGACGCCGACGGCTTCCGCACCAAGGACGGCAAGCGGCTCTCCGTGCGCATCGTGCTCTCCGCGCCCTACGTGCGGGACAAGCGCGACATCCTCGCCCAGGCGGTGCAGGCCGCGGTCAAGCAGACCGCCGGCATCGACCTGCAGGTGAAGATCGTCGACGCCGGCACCGCGACCGACGCGCTCAACAAGAACGAGTTCGAGGTCTTCGAGAACTCCCGGGCCGACACCGACGCCGGCGCCGCGCTGAGCCTCATCCTGCCCAAGGGCGCGCCGATCAACCGGCACGGGTTCAACTCGCCGGAGGTCGACCAGCTGGTGGCCCAGGCCGCCGCGACCAGCGACGTGGCCAAGCGCAAGGAGATCTACGTCAAGCTGCAGAAGCTGGTCACCGACAACGCGACGCTGCTGCCGCTCTACGCCCCGGCCGACCAGCTCGCGGCCCAGAAGAAGATCGGTGGCCTCGGGTTCGAGCCCACGGCGGGGGTGCCGCGCAGCGCCTACAACGTCTGGATCGGCAACTAGGCCATGCTCCAGCCGATCCTGCGACGCATCGCAAGCGGGGCGGCGGTCCTCTGGGCCGCCGCCACCGCGGCCTACCTGGCGCTGCACCTGGCGCCCGGGGACACCATCGACACGCTCGTCGGCGACGGGCCCGACACCCCGGCGATCCGCGCGCAGATCGCCGCCGACCTCGGCCTGGACCGCCCGGCCGTGGTGCAGTACCTCGACTACCTGTGGCGCCTGCTGCACGGCGACTTCGGCCGCTCCTACGTGCTGCAGCGCCCCGTCATCGACATCATCGGCAGCCAGATCTGGCCCACCGTCAAGCTCGCCCTGGCCGCCAGCGCGTTCAGCGTCGTCATCGCCGTCGGGCTGGCCCTGCTCACCGCCGGGCGGCCGCGCTGGCTGGCCGGGCTGGTGTCCACGGTGGAGCTGACCGTCGTGTCGGCGCCCGCGTTCCTCATCGGCATCCTGCTGCTGAGCCTCTTCTCGTTCCAGCTGGGCTGGTTCCCGGTCTCCGGCGACCGCGACCTCTCCGCGCTGGTGCTGCCCGCGCTGGCCCTCGCCCTGCCGATCGGCACCCTGCTGAGCCAGGTCATCCGGGAAGGCCTCGAACGGGCCGTGGAGGAGCCCTTCGCGGTCACCGCCCGGGCCCGCGGGCTCACCCGGCGGGCGCTGCTGTGGCGGCACGCGCTGCGCCACGCGCTGCTGCCGGCCGTCACGCTCGGCGGCACGCTGATCGGCTTCCTGCTCAGCGCGGCCGTGGTCGTCGAGCGCGTCTTCGGCCGGCCCGGGCTGGGCCAGGTCGCCACCCAGGCCGTCGGCGACAAGGACATCCCGGTCGTGCTGGCCGTGGTGATGCTCGCCGCCGCGATCTACGTGCTGCTGAGCACGCTCGCCGATGTCGCGTACCTCGTCATCGACCCCCGGCTGCGAAGGAGCTGACCATGGTGGACATCTCGCTGCCCGCACCGTCCACAATAGACCTCCGCTCGCGGTGGCGGGTGCCGGCGACGATCGTGCCGCTCGCGCTGCTGGCCGTCGTGGTGGTCGCGGTAGTGTTCCCTTCGCTGCTGACCGGGGCCGACCCGCTGGCCGCCAACCCGCTGGCCGCCCTGCAGGGGCCGAGCGGGGCGCACTGGTTCGGCACCGACCAGCTCGGCCGCGACGTGTTCACCCGGGTCGTGTACGGCGCCCGGTACTCGCTGAGCATCGGCGCCGCGGCCACGGCCCTGTCCGTGCTCGCCGGCGGGATCATCGGGCTGGTCGCCGGGCTCGCCCCGCGGGTCGTCGACGAGCTGCTCAGCCGGGCGCTCGACGTGCTGTCGGCCTTTCCCGAGGTCCTGCTGGCACTGCTGTTCATCGCGTTCACCGAGCCCGGCACGCCCAGCCTGATCCTGGCCATCGCGCTCGCGTTCGCGCCCCGCTACGGGCGCATCGTGCGGGCCCAGACCCTGTTGGTGCGCCGGGCCGGCTACGTCGAGCAGGCCTTGACCCTCGGGCTGTCCCGGGCCCGGCTGGCCTGGCGGCACATCCTGCCCAACGTGCTCGGCCCGCTGCCGATCCTGGCCACCATCGGCCTCGGCGCGTCGATCGTCAACGCCGCCGCGCTGAGCTTCCTCGGCATGGGCCCGCAGCCGCCGTCGCCGGAGTGGGGCGCGATGCTCGCCGAGAGCCGCAGCTACCTGCGGGTCGCCTGGTGGACCGCGATCCTGCCGGGGCTCGCCCTGACCGTCACCGTCGTCTCGCTCACCGCCGTCGGCCGGCGGCTGCAGGCCCGCTTCGAAGGCAGGCACTGAATGTCCACAGTGGTATCGAACCTGCACGTGACCTTTCCCGGCGGCGTGCACGCCGTGCGCGGCGTGAGCTTCTCCGTCGAGCCCGGCGAGTGCGTGGCCATCGTCGGCGAGTCCGGGTCGGGCAAGAGCGTGACCGCGCGGACGCTCGTCGGCCTGGCCGGAGAGGCCGCGGTGGTACGGCACGAGGGCCTGGTCGTCGCCGGACGCGACACCGGTGGCTTCGCCGACCGGGACTGGCGGCGGCTGCGCGGGCGCCTCGCCGGCCTGGTTCTGCAGGACGCCCTCGTCTCGCTCGACCCGCTGCGCACGATCGGCGAGGAGATCGCCGAGACGCTGCGCACCCACCGCATCGGGACCGCGGCCGAGCGCCCGGGCCGGGTGGCCGCGCTGCTCGAGTCGGTGGCCGTGCCGCCCGACCGCGCCAGTTCGCATCCGCACGAGCTGTCCGGCGGGCAGCGCCAGCGCGCGCTCATCGCCGCCGCGATCGCCGCCGACCCGCCGCTGCTCATCGCCGACGAGCCGACCACCGCACTCGACGTCACCGTGCAGGCCCAGCTGCTGCGGCTGCTCGCGCAGCGCAAGGCCGAGGGCCGGGCCCTGCTGCTGGTCAGCCACGACCTGGCCGTCGTGGCCGGGATCGCCGACCGGGTGCTGGTCATGCGCGAGGGCCAGATCGTGGAGCAGGGGCCGGTCGCGCGGGTGCTCACCGCGCCGGAGCACGAGTACACCCGGATCCTCCTCGCGGCCGTGCCCACCGCCGCCTCCCGCGGGCACCGGCTCTCCTCCCCCGGCCGGGAACCGCTGCCGCCGCGGGCCGCGCCGGGCGAGGTGGTGCTGTCCGCCACCGGCGTGCACAAGCGCTTCGGCGAGCGCACCGCCGTGCAGGACGTCGGCTTCGAACTGCGCCGCGGCGAGACGCTCGGCGTCGTCGGCGAGTCCGGGTCGGGCAAGACGACGCTCTCCCGCATCGCGCTCGGGCTGCTGGAGCCGTCGGCCGGACGGGTGCTCCTCGGCGGCGAGGACTGGAGCGGCGTGCCCGAGCGGCGGCGCCGGGCCCGCCGCCGCCGGCTCCAGGTCGTCTCGCAGGACCCGCTGGGCTCCTTCGACCCGCGGTACACCGTGGAGGAGATCATCGGCGAAGGGCTCACCGAGCGCGGCCAGGCCCGCCGGGACCGCGTGGTCGAACTGCTCGAGCGGGTCGGGCTCGGCGCCGAGCATCTGCGGCGGCGGCCGCGCCGGCTCTCGGGCGGGCAGCGGCAGCGGGTCGCGATCGCCCGGGCCGTCGGGCCGCGGCCGGACGTGCTGGTCTGCGACGAGCCGGTGTCCGCCCTGGACGTGTCGATCCAGGCCCAGGTGCTGGACCTGCTGGCCGAACTGCAGGCCGCGGACGGCACCGCGCTGCTGTTCATCTCCCACGACCTGGGCGTGGTCCACCACGTCGCCGACCGGGTGCTCGTCATGCAGGGCGGCCGGGTCGTCGAAGAGGGACCGGTGAACGACGTGTTCACCGACCCCTCGCACCAGTACACGCGGGAACTGCTCGCGGCGTTGCCGAGCCTGGATCTCGCCGGCGCCGGCACCCGCGGTGACGCTTGACCTGACGTGGCAGGAGCCCTGCTGGGATCAGCGTTCGTCGACCGCGCCCAGCACGGGCTTCGGTCATGCACCGCGGCACCATACACTCGGCGACGATGGAACCTCACGACGTCCTCGACGCGCCGGTCTGGGCCGCGCTGCACGGGCCGCACCACAGCTTCGCCGAGCGCTCGGGCCGCGCGGCCCGCTTCCACCCGGACGTGGCCACGTTCTGCGCCCTCGACCCCGACGCCGGCCCGGAGGCCTGGCCGGACCTGGCCGAGCTGGCCGGCCCGGGCTCGGACGTCCTGCTGGCCGGCCCGGTCCCGCCCGTCCCCGCGGACTGGGCCCTCGTCCACGAGATCCCGGGCGTCCAGCTCGCCGCCGTGGCGCTGGACACCGCGCCGGATCCCTCGGCGGTACGGCTGGGCGCCGACGACGTCGACGAGATGCTCGACCTGGTGGCCCGCACCCAGCCGGGCCCGTTCCGCAGGCGCACCATCGAGCTGGGCACCTACCTGGGCCTGCGCCACGAGGGCGCCCTGATCGCCATGGCCGGCGAGCGCATGCACCCGCCGGGCCACACCGAGATCAGCGCCGTGTGCACCGACCCCGCCTACCGCGGCCGAGGCCTGGCCACGCGGCTGGTCCGCGCCCTGGCCCACGACATCCGGGCCCGCGGCGAGACCCCGTTCCTGCACGCCTCGGCCGGCAACACCAACGCCATCCGCCTGTACGAGTCGCTGGGCTTCAAGCAGACCCGCCCCACAACGTTCCGGGTCCTGCGCACCCCGGACGCGTGACGCCCGCCGGGCGCTGATCGACCGCCCGGGGACGCCGCCGTACAGGTCAGTCGACGCTCGGGCTGCGGCGGTTGCCTCGCTTGAGCTCGTAGAAGCCCGGGTTGCGCATCAGCAGGTGCATGGCGTCGAAGAACTCGCCGGCCGCCTCGCCGCGCGGGACAGGGGTCACCACCGGACCGAAGATGGCCGTTCCTTCGATGTGGATGGCCGGGGTGCCGAGGTCCTCGCCGACCGGGTCCAGGCCCGCCCGGTGACTCGCGAGGAGGGCCTCGTCGTAGGTGTCCGTCTCCGCGGCCTCGGCCAGCGAGTCGTCCAGCGACAGGGCCTTCAGGGCGCCCCGGTACAGGTCCGCGCCGATCGGCTGCCGATCGTGGTGGATGCGGTTGCCCATCTCCGTGTAGAGCCCGCGCAGGACAGACGTGCCGTACCGCTGCTCGGCGGCGATGGACACGCGCACGGGGCCCCGGGTGTCGGACAGCCAGGTGCGGTACCAGTCGTCCAGGTTCTCCTGGTCCTTGTTGAGCAGCCAGAGGCTCATCACGTGGAAGCGGGCCTCCACCGGGCGGACCCGCTCGACCTCCAGCAGCCAGCGGGAGGCGTTCCAGGCCCAGGGGCACTTCGGGTCGAACCACATGTCCACGACGATCATGCAGCTATTCAAGTCCTCGGCATTGGACCACGGAAGTTCCAATTCGTGGCCGATTTCACTGGGCCAAGTTGCGGGAAAAGGTCCGGCTAAGACTCGGCTAAGGGAGAATCAATGATCTCCACAGATGCGTGTTGAGCTGCGCAAACATTCACGATCAAAAGCGCACATCGATTGACCGGGGAACCCGCGGATGCCTAGGCTCCGGTCGATCAAGCAACCTGGCGAACAGATCGGTGGAGTACAGGCGCGATGGGGATCTCACGACGGACCGTGATCGCTTCCGGGCTCGCGGTTGGCGGGGCGGGGGCCCTGGCTTTCTACGCGACGCCGGACGGGCTGGCGGCCAGCGCCCCGGGGGACGTGGTCGGCAAGGTGACGGTCGGGTACCAGGGGTGGTTCGCCTGCCCCGGCGACGGCGCGCCGATCAACGGCTGGTGGCACTGGAGCCAGAACTGGTCGCAGGCGCCGTCGCCGAGCCAGGCCGCGATCAAGAGCTGGCCCGACATGCGCGAGTACACCAAGGGGTACCGCACCGCCTTCTCCAACCTCGGCAACGGGCAGCCGGCGAACCTCTACTCCTCCTACGACCAGCAGACCGTGGACACGCACTTCCGCTGGATGCAGCAGAACGGCTGTGACACCGCGGCCCTGCAGCGGTTCAACCCGTTCGGGGGCGAGGGAGCGACCCGGGACGCGATGGCCGGCAAGGTGCGCACCGCGGCCGAGGCGACCGGGCGGAAGTTCTACATCATGTACGACGTCAGCGGCTGGGCCGACATGCAGGGCCAGATCAAGACGGACTGGACCACGAAGATGGCGGCGCACACCGCGTCGGGCGCGTACGCGCGGCAGAACGGCAAGCCGGTCGTGGGCATCTGGGGCTTCGGGTTCAACGACGGCAACCACCCGTGGAGCGCGGCCGCCTGCCTCGACGTCATCAACTGGTTCAAGGCCCAGGGCTGCTACGTGATGGGCGGCGTGCCGACCCACTGGCGGCTGGGCACCGACGACTCGCGGGCCGGGTACCTCGACGTCTACCACGCCTTCGACATGCTCTCGCCGTGGATGGTCGGCCGGATCGGCGACGCGGCCGGATCGGACTGGTTCTACACCAACCGGACCGTCGGCGACCTCGCCGACTGCGCCGCCCGCAACATCGACTACCAGCCGTGCGTGCTGCCCGGCGACATGAGCGTGCCCGGCCAGCGCGCGAACGGCGACCTCATGTGGCGGCAGTTCTACAACATGGCCCGGGCCGGGGTGAAGAGCGTCTACATCTCGATGTTCGACGAGTACAACGAGGGCAACCAGATCGCCAAGACGGCGCCGGACGCCTCGCTGGTCCCGGGCGGCTCGGGCCTGCGGGCCCTGGACGCCGACGGCGTGCGCTGCTCCTCCGACTACTACCTGCGCCTGACGAACGACGGCGGCCGGATGCTCAAGGGCGAGATCGCGCTCACCGCCACCCGCCCGACCCCGCCGGTCCCGGCCACCACCCCGACGACGCCGCCGCCGACCACCAGCCCCGGCAACGGCGTGACGCTGCGCGCGCGGGCCAACGACCGGCTCGTCTCGGCCGAGAACGCCGGGGCCGCCGCGCTCGTCGCCAACCGCACGGCGGCCGGGGACTGGGAGCGCTTCGACCTCATCCAGCTCTCCGGCGGGGACGTGGCGCTGCGGGCCCGGGTCAACGGGAAGTACGTGTGCGCGGAGAACGCGGGCGCGGCGGCGCTCATCGCCAACCGCACCGCGATCGGCGCCTGGGAGACCTTCGGGCTCGTGCACAACCCGAACGGCACGGTCAGCCTGGTGTCGCGGGCCAACGGCCGCTACGTGTGCGCCGACAACGCCGGTGCCGCGCCGCTGATCGCCAACCGCACCGCGATCGGCCAGTGGGAGCAGTTCGACCTCGCCTGACCCCGAGCGGGTGCCGGACCGCCGCCACGGTCCGGCACCGTAAGGTCAGCCGGGTACCCGATCACGTGCCAGTCGCCCGGATCGGCTCCGCCGCAACGGGCTCGGCCGCGGCCGCCTTCTCCACAGTGGACGGACCGCGGCGGGCCAGCCGCGGCTCGGCCAGCAGCAGGGCGGCGGCGGCCGCGGTGAGCCCGGCGCCGGTCAGGGCGACCACGCGCACCCCGGGCCCGTCGACGATCTCGCCGCCGAGGAACGAGCCGGCCGCGATGCCCACGTTGAACGCCGATCCGATGACGGCGGCCCCGATGTCGGTACTGCCCGGCGCGATCAGCAGCGTCCGGTTCTGCACCGCCACCGCCATCGCGCTGTACGCGGCCCCGTTGAGCGCCAGGACGGCGACCGTCACCGGGCGCACCGGCCCGAGCGTGAAGAGCCCCAGCAGGGTCGCGCACAGCAGCGCCATCGGCACGAGCAGCGCGCCCCACGGGTGCCGGTCCAGGAACCGCCCGGTCACGAGCGTGCCGGCGAACCCGGCCGAGCCGGCCACGGCCAGGATCGGCCCGAGCGTGGCGGGCGCGAACCCGGCCACGTCGAGCAGGAACGGCGTCACGTAGGTCTGCGCCGTCATCGCCCCCGTGACGCCGAGCGTGACGGACAGCGCCAGCACGGCGAACCGGCGGGCGTCCGGGGCAAGGCCGCGCGAGGACGGGGAGGACCCGGGCTGGGCCGAGGGCAGCAGCGCCACGATCGCCGCGCCGGTGGCGACCCCGACCCCGGCCATGACCAGGAAGGCGACCCGCCAGCCGGCCTGCTGCCCGAGCCAGGTGCCGGCCGGCACGCCGAGCACCGGGGCGAGGGCGGCGCCCAGCGACAGGCGGGCCACCGTGCGCCCGCGCCGCTCGGGCGGGAACAGCCCGACGGCGGTCGAGCCGACGACCGACCAGAACATCGCCTGGCTGAGCCCGACGACGAGCCTGGCGCCGAGCAGCACCGGATAGCCGGGCGCGAGCGCGGAGACGAGCGTGCCGACGGAGAACACCGCGAGCGTGACGCCGAGCAGCGGCCGGCGGGGAACGCGCTGGGTGAGCCGGGCCAGCGGCAGCGAGGCCAGCACGACCACGGCCGCGTAGCCGGTCATGAGCAGCCCGATCCGCGACGGCGAGCGGTGCAGGTCGTCGGCGATCAGGGTGAGCAGCCCGACCGGCAGGATCTCGGTGGCCACGAACGTGAACGTGGAGACGGACAGGGCCGCAAGGGCGAGGGTGGCGCGACGGTGCCCGATCACTGGCCTACGGTAGCTGCATGGCGCTGGTGCGATGCGATTTTTATTCCGACGTCCTGGGCTTCGGCACGACGATGAGCGTCCTGCTGCCGGAGCCGCCGTCCGGGCAGATCGGCCTGGGCGGCAGCTCGCGCGCCGGGGACTTCCCCACCCTCTACCTGCTGCACGGGCTCAGCGACGACCACGGGGCCTGGACGCGGTACACCTCGATCGAACGCTACGTCGCCGAGCTCGGCGTGGCCGTCGTGATGCCCCAGGTGCACCGCAGCTTCTACACCGACGAGGCGTGGGGGCGGCCGTACTGGCAGTTCGTCGCCGAGGAGCTGCCGCGCAAGGCCCGGGCGTTCTTCCGCCTCTCCGCCGACCCGGCCCAGACCTTCGTGGCCGGGCTGTCCATGGGCGGCTACGGGGCGTTCAAGCTGGCCCTGCGCCACCCGGACCGCTTCGGCGCCGCGGCCAGCCTCTCCGGCGCGCTCGACCTCGCCGACCGGGCCGGCACCCTGCACCGGCCCGAGGACCCGCGGATGTGGCAGCGCATCTTCGGCGACCCGCCGGCGATCGCGGGCACCGACGAGGACCTGTTCCACCTGCTCGACCGGCCGGGCGCGCGGCCGCCGCTGTACCTGACCTGCGGGACGCAGGACGTGCTGTACCCGGGCAACCTGCGCTTCCGCGACGCGTGCGCCGCCCGCGGCATCGCGCTGACGGCCGACTTCTCGCCGGGCAACCACGAGTGGTCGTACTGGGATGCCAAGATCCGCGACGTGCTGGCCTGGCTGCCGCTGTGATCGGCCCCGACGAGCTCGGCGCCTGGCTCGGCGCCGAGGTCGCCGGGACGGTCCTGGTCACCGGCAACCTGTCCGAGGTGCACGTGCTGCGCCTGGCCGACGGCCGCGAGGTCGTGGTGAAGGCCCGCCCGGCCGAGGAGCGGCTGGCCGGCTGCGCGCACGTGCAGCGGCACCTGTGGCTGGCCGGCTTCCCCTGCCCGGAGCCGGTCGCCGGCCCGGCCCGGTTCGGCGGGCAGGCCCTGAGCGCCGAGCTGGCGGTCCCCGGCGGCCCGGACGAGGCGCCGCCGGCGGCCGGCCCGACGGCGGCGCTGCTGGCCCGGCTGATCGCGGCCGCGCCGGATGCCCGCGCAACGCCGACGCTGCGCCCGTCGCCGCCCTGGATCCGGTGGTACCACGACGAAGGCCCGCTCTGGCCCCGCCCCGACGACCGCGACGCCGACCTGAACGCGGAGCCCACCTGGCACGACGCCGGCGCCGCGGCGGTCCGGGCCCGGCTCGCCGGGTTCGACGCCCCGCCGGTCGTCGGGCACTGCGACTTCGAGGCCCACAACGTGTGGTGGCGCGGCGGCGAGCCCCTCGCGGTGCACGACTGGGACAGCGCGGTGGCCGAGCCCGAGGCGGTGATCGTCGGCGTGGCCGCCGCGATGTGGCCGGCCGGGCACGACGGTCGGTTCGGGGCCACCGTCGAGGAGAGCGCGGAGTTCCTGGAGGGCTACCAGCGGGCGGCCGGCCGCCCGTGGACCGCGGCGGAGAACCGCGCGGCGTGGGCGGCCGGCCTGTGGATCCGGCTGTTCAACGACAAGAAGTGGTCACGCGACGGCCTCGTCACGCTGAGCGCCGTCGAGGCCGGCGAGCGCGCCGGGCTGGCCGGCCTCTGAAGGCTTCGCGGGGGCCTCCCAGGCGGGGCGGCCGGTGCGGACCAGGAGCAGGACCAGGACGCCACCGGCGAGGGCGACCCAGCCGGCCACGGCGGTGACGTGGTTGATGGCGTCGGTCGGGGGGTGGTGCGCCGAGAGCCGGTCGGCGAACAGGGCGCCGAAGATGGCTACGCCCAGGGCGAAGCCGAGCTGGCGGAAGGTGTTCACCGCGCCGCCGGCCATGCCGCTGCGCTCGTGTGGGACCGCGGCCAGGGCGGCCGAGGCCATCGTCGGCAGCACCGCGGCCACACCCAGGCCGGCCACGATCAGGCCGGGGATGAGGGCGGTGCCGCCGCTCGCCGGGGTGAGCCGGGCCTGCAGGAACGCCCCTGCGGCGAGCAGCAGCATGCCGATGCCGATGCTCCAGCGGGGCGCGACGCGCTGCAGCAGGCGGCCGCCGAACGCGCCGCCGACGAACGCGGCGGCCGACATCGGCAGGGCGCCGAGCAGGCCGGCGTCGACCGGGCCCTTGCCCAGGAACTGCTGCAGCCAGACCGTGGTGAACGGCAGATACGCGAAGGCGGAGGCCTGTGCCAGTCCCGCCGCGACCATGAGGACGGAGAAGGACGGCTTGGCGAACAGGCGCAGGTCCAGCATCGGGTGCCCGGTGCGCCGCTCGATCGCGAGGAACCCGGCCAGGGCCACCGCGGCCAGCGCGAAGGCGCCCAGGGTGGACGGGGCGGTCCAGCCGGCGTCGCCGCCGCGGATGAGGGCGAACGTCACGGCGGCCGCGCTGAGCGTGAACGCCACGGTGCCGGGCAGGTCGAGGCGGGCGCCGGCCTTGCCGCGGGACTCGGTGACGCCGCGGACGGTGAACCACAGGGCGAGCAGGCTCACCGGCAGGTTGACCAGGAAGATCCAGCGCCAGCCGAGGTGCTCGGTGAGCAGCCCGCCGGCGATCGGGCCGGCGGCCGCGGCGGCGCCGTTGACCGCGCCCCAGACGCCGAACGCCACGCCGCGGTCGCGGCCGGTGTAGGTGACGCTGAGGATGGCGACGGTGGTGGCGAGCATCGCGGCGCCGCCGAGGCCCTGCAGGAACCGGGCCGCGACGAGCAGGCCGGCGTTCGGGGCCACCGCGCACAACAGCGAGGCGAGGGCGAAGACGACCGTGCCGCCGAGGTACACCCGGCGCCGGCCGTGCCGGTCGGCCAGGGCACCGGAGCCCAGCAGCACGGCGGCCAGGGCCAGGGCGTAGCCGTCGAGGACCCACTGCAGGCCGCCCAGGGTGGCGGGCAGGTCGCGGGCGACGGCGGGCAGGGCGACGACCACAATGGTGACGTCGACCAGCAGCATGAAGGTGCCGATCGAGACGGCGATGAGGGCGGACCATTTGCGCATGCCGTCGAATGTGGGCGCACTGCCTCATGCACCACTTCGCCGGCGGCGCCGAGGGCGACACCCGGCTGGCCCGGCTCACCCCGGAGCAGATCGCCCGGCTGCGGCCCGCCCCGCCGGCGCCGGGCACGGTGGCCACGCTCGGCGACGACGACCGGCCGCTGCTGGCCGCGCTCAACCGCGACGGGCGGCTCGGCTACCCGCAGCTGGCCGCGGCGACCGGCTGGTCGGAGTCGACGGTGCGGCGGCGGCTGGAGCACCTGCGCGGCACGGGGGCGATCTTCTTCGACGTGGAGGTGGAGCCGGCGCTGTTCGGGTACCCCGCGCGGTTCCTGCTGTGGCTCAGCGTGGCGCCGGCCCATCTGGCCGCGGTCGGGCAGGCGATGGCCGCGCACCCGGAGGTGGTGTTCGCGGCGGCCACCACCGGGGAGACGAACCTCGTGGCCACCGTGATCTGCCACGACATGGCGGGGCTGTACGAGTACGTGACGCACCGGGTGGGGCCGCTGCCGGGCGTGGACCGGCTCGAGTCGGCGCCCTCCCTGCGCCACGTCAAGCAGGTGGGTGCGCTGCTGCCGCACCAGCACACGGGCTGAACGCGCGTTCGCTCATCCATTCGCCTTCTTGCCTTCATCGATGCAATACGGGCACGATCCTGTGCCATGGAACGCATTGGGGTGACGTTTGCGACGGACGGTGCCGAGACCGGCGACCTCACGTGGGGACAGCGGCAGGTGTGGACGGCCATGCGCGAGGTCGGCACCTCGATGAGCATAGGCGGGGTGGTGCCGGTCGGCGACGGGCGCGAGGCCGGCGACTTCGCGCAGGAGCTGCGGTTCTTCCTGATGCGGTACCCCGCGATGCGCACCCTGCTGCGCATCGCCCCCGACGGCACCACCACCCAGGAGGTGCACGGCACGGGCGAGGCCGGCCTGGAGGTGCACACGGCCGAGCCGGCCGAGGGCGCACAGGCCCTCGCCGACGAGATCTTCGCCGGCTGGAGGGCCCGCAACTTCGACTACACCCGCGAGTGGCCGATCCGGATGGCGGTCGTGCGGGCCGGCGACGGCGGCCCGGTCAGCCACGTCGTCGTCATGGTCTGCCACATCGCCACCGACGCCGGCGGGCTCGGGGTCATGATCCGCGAGCTGGCCGAGCGGGCCACGGCCGGCGAGCGCGGCGCGGCCGGGCACCTCGATCTGGTCGCCAGGCAGCGGTCGGCCGGGCGGCAGAGCGACAACGCGATGCGGTACTGGGAGACCCAGCTGCGCGCCATCGAGCCCCAGCGCTTCGCGCGCTTCGCCGAGCCCGACGGCGACCGGTTCCGGCAGCTGGTGTGGCGCTCCCCCGCCCTGTACCTCGCCGGCGAGCGGCTGGCGGCGCTGCTGGGCGTGGACGCCGCCCCGGTGATGCTGGCCGCCTACGCCGTGGCGTTCGGGCGGGTGGCCGGCGGCGACGGGCCCTTCGCCGCGCAGGTGATCATCTCCAACCGGTTCCGCCCGGGCCTGGCCGACCTCGTCAGCCCCCTCGCGCAGAACGGGCTCGTGGTCTTCGACGCCAAGGGGGTCAGCGCGGCCGAGGCGGTGGCGCGGGCCCGGCAGGCGTCGATGAGCGCCTCGAAGTACGCCTACTACGACCCCGGCGCCCGCCTGGCCCTCTTCGACCGGGTGGCCAAGGAGCGGGGCGAGCCGATCGACCTGGCCGTGTTCCACAACGAGCGGCGGGTCGCGCTCAGTGCGCCGGCCGAGCCGCCCGCCGAGGACGCGATCCGGGCCGCCCTGCCGCGCACCGAGCTCGTGCGGGAGACGGTGCTGCCGTACTTCAACGAGAAGCTCATGATCAATATCGACGACCTGCCGGACACGGTGCAGATCACCACCGAGGCGGACACCGCGTACCTGCCGCTTCCGGACGTGCGGCGGCTGCTGTCGGAGATGGAGAGCTTCGTCGTCGCGGCCGCCCTCGACCCGTCCACGCACACCTTCTGAGGCGTGGCCTGCCCGCGGGGGTGGATGATGTCTGCATGGAAGTCACCTGGTGGGGCCACGCGACCGTGGCGCTGCGCGACCGCGGGGTCACGATCCTCACCGACCCCGTGCTGCGCAACCGCCTCGCGCACCTGCGCCGGCGGCGCGGCCCCCGGCCAGCGCTGGCCCACCCGCCGGACGCGGTCGTGGTGTCGCACCTGCACTCCGACCACTGCGACCTGCCCTCGCTGCGGGCGCTGCCGGCCTCGACCCGGCTGATCGTCCCGCGCGGGGCGGCCGGCTTCCTGCGCGGCCGCCTCGGCGAGCGCGACTTCACCGAGCTGCGGGCCGGCGAGGAGACCACAGTGGGCGGGGTCACCGTCCGGGCGGTCCCGGCCGCCCACGACGGCGGCCGAACCCCGACGTCACGCATCCGCGCGGTGGCTCTCGGCTACGTGGTCAGCGGCGACCGTTCGGCCTGGTTCGGCGGCGACACCGGGCTGTTCGACGAGATGAAGGAGCTCGGCCCGCTCGACCTCGCCCTCGTGCCGGTGTGGGGCTGGGGCTGGACGCTCGGCCCCGGCCACCTCGACCCGGCCGGCGCGGCCGAGGCGATGCGCCTGACCGAGCCGGCCCGGGCGGTGCCGATCCACTGGGGCACCCTGTGGCCGGTCGGCTGCGGGCGGGTCCGCCCGGACCGCTTCCACCGCCCGGGCGAGGAGTTCGCGGCACACACCCGCACCACCGCCCCGGGCACCGACGTGCGGGTGCTGGCCCCCGGCGAGAGCATGACCGTTTGATGGTCACGTTCGGGGGGCTGGTCGCCGCGCTGGCGGTGACCTTCGCGGTGGTCGCGGTCGGCTCGACGGTGCCGGTGCTGCCGACGGGGGCGGCGGTGAGCGCGACCGCGGTGCTGGCCGCGCACTACAGCCCCCTGGCCGTGCCGGTGGTGGTGGCGGCGGGCGGCCTGGGCGCGTACACCGGCGACGCGGTCACCTTCGCCATCTGCCGGGCCGGCGGCGAGGCGCTGACCCGGCGGCTGCGGCTGCTGCGCCAGCCGTGGCGGCTCGCCGAGACCGTGCGGGAGCGGCTGCGGCGGCACCCGGTGTCGGCGCTGCTGGTGTCCCGGCTGGTGCCCGGCGGCCGCATCCCGGTGCTGCTCACGGCCGCCATCGTCGGGCTGTCGTGGCGCACGTTCATCGTGTCGAACGTGGCCGCCTGCGCGCTGTGGGCCGCCACGTACTCGGCCATCGGGCTGCTGAGCCGCAACGTCTTCCCGCAGCCGTGGCAGGGCGTGGCCGCCGCGATCGTCATCGTGCTGGCCGCGGGCCAGGTCGCCGGCTGGGTGGAGCGGCGCCGCCAGGCCCGCCAGGACCGCCTCTCGGCAGGCGCCGAGTCCTGAGGGTCATTCGAGGCTAGTTGATCTAAGCACCCTGCAGTTTGCCGGACAGGGGAGCGCTCTCGCCGTCGCCGGGCGCCGGGATGTCACGCGGGGCGGGCACCGGCACCGGGGCGCGCAGGCCCAGGTCGTCGAGCCAGGCGACGAGCTGCTCGTGGATGGCGACCGGGCCGACCGGCCGGGCGTCGAGCACCGGCCAGTCGGCCGGGTGGACCAGCACCGCCTCGGTCTGCCAGCCGCCGATGCCGCCGTGCGAGCCCACCAGTTCCTCGAAGGCGGCCACCTCGTCGGTGCCGGGGTCGACCCGGCTGAGCACCACCAGGTCGCCGACGTGGGCCATCGCCTGGTGGGCGAGCAGGTCGGCGGCGGCCGACGGGCCGTAGGGCAGCAGCGGGTCGTCGCCCTCGATGTGCGCGTCGCGCAGCCGGTGCCGGCCGGCCGGGCCGATCGCGACGGGGCCGTCCGGGGTGTCGACCACGACGACGCCGATGCCGGGGTGCTTGGCCAGACCGTCGACCAGGCCCGGGCGCAGCGCCTCGACGGTGTCGAGGTCCGCGCGGCCGGGGACGTCGGTGAGGTACAGCATGGCGAGGTTGCCGGAGGCGATGGTGACGACCTCGCCGCGGGGGCGATGCGTGACGGGGCCGCACGAGCGGGTCTGGTTCGACACGCCGGCCAGCAGCGTGTTGGCCCGGCCCCAGTCCTCCTCGTCCGGGCCGCCGGAGGCCGGCTCGGCGTCGTTGCCGGCGAGGTCGGCGATGAGGCGTTCGAGCGTCACGCCGTAGCGCTGGCGGAAGGTCGCCCCCTGGCTCTGCCCGTGGTCGGAGAGCACCACGATCCGGTAGTCGCGGCCGGCCACCCGGGCCAGCTTGTGCAGGGTCCCCAGCACCCGGTCGAGGCCCTCGAGCGTCTGCATCGCCTCGGGACGCAGCGGGCCGGCGTGGTGGGCGACCTCGTCGTAGTCGACGAAGTCGCAGAAGATGACGGGCGCGCCGCGGCTCATCTGCTCGGCGATGAGCGAGACGTTGAGGTCGCGCAGCAGCACGTTGGTGACCGCGCGCAGGGCGACGTACGCGGCGGTGCGCGACACCCGGGGGTACACGTTGCGGAAGCGCTGCCGGCGGGCCTGCTGGATCTCCTTGAGCATCTCGCCGACGGACAGCACGACGGCCCGGGCGAAGCCGTAGGGGCTGGCCACGAAGGCCAGGTAGCCGCGGGCCGAGCGGCCGGGCAGCGCGGCGTTGCTGAAGGTGAGCAGGCTGGTCGGGGCGTCGCCGGAGAACACGTTGCTGATGCTCACGCCGCCGTCGGCGAGCAGGCCGCGGCCGGTGGAGATGCGGGCCTCGACGTCGGCGGCGTCGCGCGGGCGGTTGGTGACGACGAGGCGGGCGGCCTCCTTCTCGTACCAGCGAAACGCCGGGATCTGCCCGAAGTCGCCGTGCAGGATGCCGGCCTGGCTGGCCGGGGTGGTGGCCGGCAGCCCGGTGTGCCAGGCCCGCATGGTGTGCGTGCCGGTGCGCACCCACTTGCCGAGGTTGGGCAGGTTGCCGGCCTTGACCGCCCAGGACAGCAGCGGCGCGGAGAGCCCGTCGAGCTGCACGATGAGCACGCCGGGCTCGGTCGCGGGGGTGCCGCGGTGCCGCCGGGCCATCTGGCGCAGCGCCTGGCCGAGGAACACGTCCTCGCTGCCGGCGTCGGCGAGCCAGTTCACCATCGCGGTGAGCGCGGCGGCGAGCCAGCTGGCCACCCAGGCGTCGGCGAACGAGTCGACGCTGACCCCGTCGGCCAGCCGCAGCGCGGTGAACATGACGACGGCCTGGATGACCACGCCGAGCGCGAGCACCCCGATCCCGCCGACCACGACCGCGACGCCGAGCAGCACCAGGCGCATGAGCGTGCCGATGAGCGCCAGCAGGACGGTGAGCTCGACGAAGGTGAGCGGGCCGCCGCGGGCCGTCACGCCGGGCAGCAGCCAGAAGGTGACGGCGAGGACGACGACGCTGGTCAGACCGGAGCGCAGCAGCGACTTGCCCCACGCGACGGTGAGCCGCCAGTCCCGTAACAGCCGGATGGCGAAGCGCACCCGCTGCCTGACGACACCCACGTGCCCAGATTACGACCGGCGCCGCCGAACGCCCGATAACCGATCAGCGTGACCCAACTCGCACCCGGCGGCGCGGTCCGGCGACGGCGCGCTCGCCACGCGCCTATCGCGCGACGCTCGCCGGTTGCGGGTCCAGCAGGGCGCCGACCGCCAGCGCGTACCGCTCGGCCGAGCGCACCGTCTCGGTCGCCGCCGACAGCCGCTCGCCCATATGGACCGGCCGCGCCGCGGCGAGGACGTGGCGCAGGGCGGCGAGCTCGGCCAGGTGGTCGTCGAGCAGCTGGAGCATGTCGTAGTGCACCTTTCGTTTATCGCACGTTCATCTTCGCGTAGTGGTGAGTTCACTGCGAGAATGAGTGCATGGCCGGAAAACTCGAAGTCGAACGCAAGTACGAGGTCCCGGACGGTTTCGCGCTGCCCGACCTGCGGGGGATCGGCGGCGTCGCCGCCGTCGGCGAGCCGGACGACCAGCGACTCGACGCGGTCTACTACGACACCGACGCACTGCACCTGGCGCGGGGCCGGGTCACGCTGCGCCGGCGCAGCGGCGGGCACGACGCCGGCTGGCACCTCAAGCGCCCGTCGGGCGGGGAACGCAGCGAGCTGCAGGTGCCGGCCAACAACCGCCACCGCACCCCGCCGCGGGCCGTGACCGACCAGGTCCGCGCGCTGGCCCGGGGCGAGGCGCTGACCCCGGTCGCCCGCATCCGCACGCACCGGGTCGAGCGGGAGCTCAAGGCCGCCGACGGCAGCACCGTCGCGCTCGTCGCCGACGACCGGGTCACCACCGAGTCGCTGCGCACCGGCCGGGCCCGCGAGTGGCACGAGCTGGAGATCGAGCTGGTCGACGGGGACGGCGCCGCCCTCGCCCGCCTCGACGCGGCGCTGCGCAGGGCCGGCGCCCGGCCGTCGACGAGCCCCTCGAAGCTGGCCCAGGCCCTCGGCAAGGAGTACCCGCCCCCCGCGCCGCTGCGGCTGCGCGGCTCGAAGGCCCGCCGGGCACTGGCCGCCTACGTGGCCGCCCAGCGCGACGCGCTCGTCGAGCACGACCCTTCCGTGCGCGAGGGCGACGCCGAGGCGGTGCACCGGATGCGCGTCGCCACCCGGCGGCTGCGCTCCACGCTGCGCTCGTTCGCCCCGGTCCTCTCCGGCGACCTCGACGCCCTGCACGACGAGATCAAGTGGGTCACCGGGCTGCTGGGCGAGGTGCGCGACTGCGACGTCATGGGCGAGCGGCTGGCCGGGCTGGTCGCCGCCGTGCCGGGCGAGCTGGTGCTCGGGCCGGTGTCCGCACGCATCACCTCGCTGCTGGCCGCGCGGTCGGCCGAGGGCCGGGAAGCGCTGATGAAGGGGCTCGACAGCCCGCGGTACACCACCCTGCTCAACGACATCGACGCGCTCGTGGCCCGCACGGCCGAGCCCGACCGGATCCCCTCCCGCCAGCTCCTGCGCCGCGCCCGCAAGGCCGTCGAGCGGGCCGACGGCCGCCTCGCCGCCGCCGAGCGGGCCGCCGGCCGCCGCACCCGGCCCGGGATGCCGACCCCCGACGAGCGCCTGCACGAGGCCCGCAAGGCCTACAAGCGGGCCCGGTACGCGGTCGAGCTGGTCGCCCCCATCGCCGGGAAGCGGGCCACGAGGCTCGCCGATCGGCTCACCGGCCTGCAGGACGTGCTCGGCGCCCACCAGGACGCCCTGGTCACCGGGGAGCTGCTGCGCCAGTACGCGATCGGCGCGCACGGCGCCGGCGAGAACGGGTTCACGTACGGGCTGCTGCACGCGCGCACCGACGAGCACGGCCGCCAGGCGCTGCGCGCGCTGGGCAGGACCAAGGGCCAGGCACGGAAGGCGAAGAAGGCGCTCTTCGGGTGACAGGGGTGGCGTCGGTTCGATAAGGTTCGAACTCTCGCCCCCTGACACCCCGGGTTGACCAGTGCAGCTGCAGATCCACCTCGAACCACTCGGCGACGGGCCGGACCCGGACGTCGATACGCTGCTCAGCCTGCAGCGCTGGCTGGTCGGCGAGCCCAACGTCGTGCAGTCCGAGATCGGGCTGTCCACCGCCGGGAGCCCCGGCGAGCTGGGCGCCGCGGTCGAGATCATCAGCCTGGTGCTCGGCACCGGGCTGTCGGTGGGGCAGCTGTTGCTGGCCGTGTCGAGCTGGCGGCGCACCCGCCCCGCCGCGCCGGCCGTGATCCTGACCCGGATCGACCCCGACGGCGTGTCCGTGCGCATCGAGTCCGCCGACCCGCAGGCCGTGGCCGCCGCCGCCCGGGCGCTCGACGGCTGAAGCGGTGCCGGACCTCGCCGACCCGCGGGCGTCGCGGGCAGTGCTCGTGGGCGGGGCGCGGTACACGTCGCTGCCCGAGGTGCCCGCCATCCCGCGCAACCTCACCGCGCTGGCCGGGGTGCTGCAGGACCCCGAGCTGTGGGGGCTGGCGCCGGAGCACTGCACGGTGCTGCCCGACCCCGACGACGCCCGGGAGGTCAGCCGGGTGCTGCGGCGCGCCGCGGACGAGACCGCGGCGGAGGGGATGCTCGTCGTCTACTACGCCGGCCACGGGCTCGTCGACCCGGTCGACGGCAGCCTGGTGCTGGGGCTGCGGGACACGGATCCCGCCGTACCGTATGAGGCCGGTCTCCCGTTCGAGCACATCAGGCGGGCGGTGGCCGGCAGCCGGGCCCGGCGGCGGCTGGTCGTCCTGGACTGCTGCTACGCCGGGCGGGCCGCCGGCGCCCTGGCCGCGGGCGAGTCCGGGTCCCAGACGGTGGCCGACCAGGCCGGCACCGACGACACCTGCCTGCTGGTCTCCGCACCGCGCAACCGCACCGCCCAGGCCCCGCCCGGAGAGCCGTACACCGCGTTCACCGGCGAGCTGCTGCGGGTGCTGCGCGGCGGCCTTCCCGACCGCCCGGCCATCCTCGACGTACGCACCGTCTGGCGCGAGGTCACCCTGCGGCTGCGCGAGCGCGGCTTCGAGCTGCCCGCACTGCGCTCCGCCGGCGACGAGCTGGCCCTGGTGCGCAACGCCGCCCGGCACCGCCGCGACCTCGTCGGGCGGATCGTGGTCGCCACCGCCGCCGTCGAGGACCGCGACCTGCGCCAGGCGGCCGTGCTCATCCTGCGCCACGACCGGGGCCGCGGCGCGGTCGGCGTGCGGATCAACCGCCCGACCGCCGACCCGCTGCCGGCCGACATCCCGCAGGGCTGGCGGCGGCTGCTGACCACCCCCGCGGTGCTGTTCGACGCCGGGCCGCTGAGCCGGTATGAGGGCTTCATCGCGGTCGCCCGGCTGCGCCCCGACGTGGAGCCCCCGCTGCGCTTCCACCCGATCCGCGACCGGCTCGGCACGATCGCCCTGTCCGCCGACCCGGCCCCGCTGCCCGCGGTCATCTCCGGGCTGCGGCTGTTCAGCGGGTACCTCGGCTGGGGCCCCGAGCAGCTGGAGGCCGACATCGACGGTGGCCTGCTGCTGCTCAGCGACGCCGACGTGCGCGAGGCGCTGTCCAGCCGCCCGCGCGACCTGTGGACGACCCTGCACGCCCGGGCCGCGGGAGAGTGATGGAAGCGCGCCTGATCGACGACATCGTCTCCGCCATCCACCACGGCGGCACCGTCACGCTCGTGCTGGGCGCCGGCATGACCATGCCCGCCGTGCCCGGCCTGGAGGAGCTCGTCGAGCTGGCCGAGCGTTACGCCACCGGCCTCGGCGACGACGGCGAGCTGATCCAGGCCCTGCACCAGGCCCGCGCCGCGCTCGGGCCGCACGCGCTGCCGATCGAGGTCTACCTGGCGTACCGCCGCGTCTTCACCGCCCGCCGCCGCCCGGGCGAGTTCGACGTGGTCGCCCAGCAGGCCGTCCTGGCCGGCTACCGGGCCCCCGACCTCGCCTCCTCACCGCTGGCCACGCACGGCATCTGGCAGCGGGTCGACCTGCGCCTCGGCGAGCGGGTCGAGAACAGCCTCGACTGGTGGGAGCTGCCGGCCGGCGTCCAGGCGGTTGGCCGCCTCCTCGCGGGCCGCCCCGACGAGTTCGGCAACGCCCTGCTCACCACCAACTTCGACCCGCTCTTCGAGATCGCCGTGCGGCACACCGGCCGCCAGGCGGTCAGCGTGCCCGTCGCCCCGGACGGCCGCCCCGACCGCCGCCCCGAGGGCGAGGGCGCGGTGCAGGTCTTCCATCTCCACGGCTTCTGGCGCCCGGTCGGCGAGGAGGCCCGCGAGCCGCTGCTGCACGACCCGGCGCCGGACGCCACCGCCCCGGAGTCGACCGCCCGGGCCCTGGCCGACCTGGTCACCGGGGACGTCGTGGTCGTGGTGGGGTACAGCGGCTGGGACGACGTCGTGACGAGCGCCCTGCGCGCCGTGTCCGCCGCCCGCCCCGTGCGCGTGCTGTGGGCGCTGCACGACGCCGCCCCGCTGCGCCTGCCCGACCGCCTCGACGGCATCGTCACCTTCTACCCCGACGTCGACGGCGACCGCCTGTTCACCGCCCTCGCCGACCGGCTCGAGGTCCCGCCCGCCGGCCCGCGCGTCGACCCCCGGCGCCGGGTCCGCCACCTGGAATGGGAGCGCGAGCTGTTCTCCCAGCCGGGCAACACCGCCCCGGACGGCGTACTGCCCCTGCTGCGCCAGCTGGAGCGCCGCTACGGCTGGGGCGTGGACTGGGCCGGCGAGCCGCAGCACCCGCGGCTGCTCTTCTGGCCGCTGCGCCTGCGCGCCCGCGCGTCGCTCATCAACGCCGTGCAGGCCCTCACGGCCGCCGCCCTGTCGGCCCGCGGCGTGCGCGTGGCGATCTGCCTCGACGACTTCGGCGTCGCCGGCCGCGAGGAGCTCAGCGCCGCCTTCACCGCCGACCTGCTGCGCTGGATGCGCCGGGTCGACCCGGCCGCCGCCCCGTCGGTCGCCTCCCTGCAGGACTACGTGGCCGGCGCCCCCGCGCACTCCCCCGAGTCCCTGCTGCGCCCGACCGACCCGTGGTCGGTGGCCCGCACCTTCTACGGCGAGCGCAGCCCGTCGCTGTACAGCGTCCTGGCCGCCATCAAGGTCGTGCCGCACCTGGCGCTGCACGACCTGGAGCGCAACGCCGCCGCGATCGTCCAGACGCTGCTGAGCAAGGACGCCAACCGCCTCCTGACCCCGCTGACGACCTGGTCCTACCTGCACCACCTGCTGGAGGACGAGCCGGCCGCCGAGGTGATGGCCTACGCCGGCAGCGACGAGCGCCTGCTGTGGGAGCAGTTCCGCGAGCACTTCGGCCTGGGCGGCACCCTGCTGTACAACCCGTACATCAAGCACCTGACCAACGAGTCCCGGATGGTCCGGTGGTCCTCCCCCGCGGAGCTGCGCGCGTACCTCAACTCGACCCGCTCCCTGCCGGGGTGGGGCGAGGAGGGCGGCTACGTGCACTGGCTGGTCCAGAACGCGTTCCTGCTGCCGCGGTACCTGACGGGCGGGGACTTCCCGGAGGCGGGCGGCTACCGGCTGGACTCGTGGTCGGCCTTCGCCGCCGCCCTGGAGGGTGGCATCCCGGTCCTGGACCTGCTGGCCGAGGACGTCTCCGCGTTCTATCTGTCCTGACCTCGCCCTCGTGGCTCCGCGCAGGTAGCGTTTGTGCCATGACCGTGGGGGTCCTGTCGGCGCGCGGCATCGACCGCTGCGTGGCGCTGCTGGGTGAGGATCTGACCGCCTACATCGCCGGGGCGGGGTCGGTGACCGAGTTCCAGCGGTGGCGGGGCGACCGGCGGCGCTGGGCCGAGATGGCCGGGCGGCTGCGCGGTGCCGTCGAGGTGGCGGACGCGTTCGCGCGGGCCAACCGGCTCGGGGCGGCGGCCGGATGGTTGCGCGAGGTCGGGGCGGCCGGGATCGCCGGGCGGTCGCCGGCAGGGATGCTGCGCGAGGCCACCGGGGACACGATCAAGCGGGTGCTCGAGGCCGCCGAGCGGTTCACCCGCCGCGGCCGGGGGTAACGCCTCCGGCCCCGGGACGTGTGCGAGAGTCTGTATACGTGGCTGGCCCGCAGCTCCTTCCCCGCACCGACCTCGAGCACGTCGACGCCGGCGGGGTGATCGACCGGCTCCTCGCCGACCTGAGGGGCGGACGGCGGCTGGCCGGCGGCGTCCCCTACCGGCACGTCAACGGCTTCACGAAGATCGTGGCGGCGCGCTACGACGACGGCAGCCGGCTCACCCTGCACTACTGGCCGGCCTCCCGGACCGCCGCGCAGCACGTCTCGCGGCCGCACGACCACCGGTTCCCCTTCAGCTCGATCCTGCTCGGCGGGCGGCAGTACTTCGTCGAGCTGGACGAGGACCCCGCGGGGGAGCCTTGGCAGCGGTTCACGTATCGGCCGTACCTCGGCGGAACGCTCGCCCACATCGCTGCTTGCGGATGGATCGGGCTGACCCAGGTCCGCACCGTCGAGCGGGCGCCCCTGCACGGCCAGTACGTCACGACGTCCGCGATCGTGCACCGGGCGGTCACCGACCGGCGGGAGGCCTGCGCGACCCTCGTCATGCGCGGCCCCCGCGAGAAGGTGCGCTCACAGGTCTACTACCGGCCGGACGAGCCACCGCCCCGGGGCGGCGTGCAGCTCGGCAGGCGGCTGGCGCGCGCCGAGGTCACGCGGCAGTTGCAGGACATCGCGGCGATGATCTCCTGATGCTGTCGCCGCGGTTCGAGGAGGCGCTGGCGTTCGCGGCGCGGCACCACCATCGGCAGGTCCGGCACAACACCGGCACGCCGTACGTGTCGCACCTGCTCGCCACCTGCGCGATCGTGCTCGAGGAGGGCGGCGGCGAGACGGCCGCGATCGGGGCGCTGCTGCACGACGTGCTCGAGGACCAGCCGACCGGGCGCGGGGCGCTGCGGGCCGCGTTCGGCGACGAGGTGTACCGCATCGTGCACGACTGCACCGACGCCGACCACGGCGAGCGGCAGCGGCTGACCTGGCGGGAGCGCAAGCGGGCCCACCTGGGGCGGATGGACTCCGAGGCGGGTGCCGAGTCGCTGCTGGTCATCGCGGCCGACAAGGTGTGCAGCCTGCAGTCCCTCGTGGACGACCTGCACCGGTTCGGGCCCGAACTGTTCGCCAGCAGCGCGCGGAGCGCCGAGGAGCTGCTGTGGAACTACCGGGAGGTGCTCGCCGTGCTGCAGCGCCGGCTCGGGGACCGGCCCGTGCTGCTCCGCCTGCGCAAACTCGTGGCCGAGTATGCCGCGCTTGCCGTCGATCGGGCACGGTGACAAGATCTTCCGGTGCGGCTTGATCTTTCGGCGCTCTCCGGCTTCCGCGGTTCCCTCCTCACCCCCTACGACCCCGGGTACGAGGGGGCGCGCGTCCTGTTCAACACCCGCGTGCGGACCCGCCCGGCGCTGATCGCCCGGTGCGCGGACGCCGGCGACGTGGCGACGGCGATCCGCTACGCCCGCGAGCACGGGCTGCCGCTGTCGGTGCGCGGCGGCGGGCACCACGCCAGCGGCCTGTCCCTTGTGGAGGGTGGGGTCGTGGTCGACGTCGGCGGCCTGCGCGACGTCGTGTTCGATCCGGCCGCCGCCACCGTGACCGTGGGCCCCGGCATCGGCTGGCGCGACGTCGACCAGATCACCTACGCCGGGCACAGCTTCACCGGGCCGGACGGCCTGGAGTACGGCCTGGCCGGCCCCGGCGGCGAGTGCCCGACCGTGAGCAACGCCGGCTACAGCCTCGGCGGCGGGTACGGCCCGCTCGGGCGGACCTTCGGCCTCGGCTGCGACCACATCCTGGCCGCCGAGGTGGTCGACGCCGAGAGCAACGTGCTGCGGGCCAGCGAGACCGAGCACCCGGACCTGTTCTGGGCGCTGCGCGGGGCCGGCGGCGCCGGGTTCGGGGTGGTGACGAGCCTGACGTACCGGCTCAACCCCCTGCCCAAGACGGTCGTGGGCGGCATGATCGCGTGGCCGTACAGCCGGGCCAAGGACGTCCTGCGCGCCTACCGCGACCTCTACGCCAATCGTGCGGACGACCGGCTGGCGCTCTGCCTGCTGCTCACCACCGAGCCGTACCCGGACGGGGAGCCCGTCGTCGGCCTGTACGGCATGTACGTCGGCCCGCCCGCCGAGGCCGAGGCCGCGTTCGCGCCGTTGCAGGCGCTCGGCGAGCCGCTGTTCAGCTCGATCGGCGAGACCGGCTACCTCGACATGATGACGGTCATGGGCGAGGAGATCGTGTACGGCCTGCAGTCGAAATGGCTCGGGGGGTACTTCTCCGAGGACGGCTTCGACGAGGCCGCCTTCGACGTGCTCGTGCAGCGCTTCGCCCAGTCCCCGTCGGGCTTCTCGATGGTCCGCTTCGACCTGCTCGGCGGCGGCGCGATCGCCCGGGTGCCGGCCGACGCGACCGCCTTCGCGCACCGCAGCGCGCTGCACTACGTCTCCATCATCGCGCAGTGGCCCGGCGACGAGGAGACCGACGCCAACGTGACGTGGGTGGACGGCTTCGCCGAGGCCCTGCGCCCGCACCTGACCGGCGAGGTCTACCAGAACTACGCCGACCGCGACCTGGCCGACTGGCCCGCGGCCTACTACGGCGCCAACTACCCGCGGCTGCAGCAGGTCAAGCTCGCCTACGACCCGCAGGACGTCTTCCACACGCCGCAGTCGATCCGGCTGCCCTGACCGGGGTTTGCCCCGGCCCGGCGCACGAAACCTGCCCTGGCAGGGGTTTGCCCCGGCCCGGCGCACGAAATCTGAATAGTTAATTGAAATAGTGGCCGTTGACGCGGCCGCGGGCCAAGAGCAATGCTTTCAGCAGCCGTTCTCACGGCGAATTCCGAGGTCCGGCAGCCGGGCGCGCGGGCCCTGCCTTGCGCGGTTCGGACCGGATGCCGGACCCCGGAACGCCTGCGAACGCGCATTGCAGGATTTGCACTTGGAACGCCGTGCTCCCTCGAGCGGCGGGCCACATCCGTGCACGCCACGGACGACGGGCGGCCCAAGCGGATCGGGCCCGCGGGCCGCCCGCCCGGCGGGGCGAAGAATGCTCGGGCACGGCCGCCGAATTGGCCGGACAAAAGACTGCGGCGAGGCATCGTGGACGACGCCTCGCCGCAGTCTTCGGCACGTTATTCGCGCAGCGATCGGCCGGTCTTGGTGAGGAAGACGTCGTCCAGGGTCGGGCGGTGCAGCTCGATCGTGGTCAGCGAGATGCCCGCGCCCTCCAGGGTCCGCATGATCTGCGGGATCGCGGTGTCCCCGGCGTCGACGGTCAGCCACAGCTCGCCGTCGTCGCGCACCTCCACCGCGCGCGCGAAGGGCTGGTCCTTGAGCAGGTCGGCCGCCTTCTCCGACAGCTCACCCACGCCGACCGTCACCACGTCGCCGGAGATCTCGCGCTTGAGCTCGTCCGGCGTGCCCTCGGCGACGATCTCGCCGTGGTCGATGATGGAGATCCGGTCGCACAGGGCGTCGGCCTCGTCGAGGTAGTGCGTGGTGATGAAGACCGTCATGCCCTCGGTCCGCAGCCGGCGGATCTCGTCCCACATGTGGGCGCGGCTCTGCGGGTCGAGGCCGGTGGTCGGCTCGTCCAGGAACAGCACCTGGGGGCGGTGAATGATGCCGAGCGCGATGTCGAGGCGGCGGCGCTGGCCGCCGGAGTACGTCTTGCACTTACGGTCGGCGAACTCGGTCAGGTCGAAGGCGGCGATCGCCTCCTCGGCCCGCGTGGCGGCATCGGTGCGGCTCATGCCGTACATGCGGGCCTGCAGGATGAGCTCCTCGCGGGCGGTCACGTCGTCGCTGGTGCCGCCGCCCTGGGCCACGAAGCCGATGCTGCGCCGCACCTGGGCCTGCTCGGTGCGCAGGTTGGCCCCGGCGATGGTGGCCTCGCCGTCGTCGGGCGGGATGAGCGTGGCGAGCATCCGCAGCGTGGTGGTCTTGCCGGCGCCGTTGGGCCCGAGGAAGCCGAAGATCTCGCCCTCGGCCACGTCCAGGTCGATGCCCTTGACCGCGTCGACGCTCGTGGTCTGCCGCTTCGCCCGCGTCTTGTAGGACTTCTTGAGCCCCTTGGTCTTGATCATGGTTGTACCCCTTACTTGACCGAGCGCGCGAAGAGGCTGGCCGACCAGGTGACCGCGACGACGACGAGCGCGCCGCAGAAGACGATGCTGCCCCACACGTGCACGTCGCCGGCCTCGCCCACGTAGAGCGCCCGCATGCCGGTGACCGCCCAGTTGAACGGGTTGTAGTCGGCGATGGTGCGCAGCCACAGCGGGGCCAGGGCCAGCGGCAGCAGCGTGCCGGACAGCAGCATCAGCGGCTGGGCCACGTTGTTGATGACCTGGCCGAGCACGTTGGGGTTGTTCACCTTGATGGCGATGCCGTAGGAGATCGCCGCGGCCGCGAGGCTGATGAGCGCGAGGATCGCGTAGCCCAGCAGGATGTTGCCGATGTTGGTGATCAGCCCGAACGGCAGCGACAGGACGGTGATGATGATCGACTGCACGATGACCGTGACGACGTCGCGCAGCGCCCGGCCGAGCAGCAGGGCGACCCGGCTCACCGTGGTGACCCGGGACCGCTCGATGACCCCGTTGGCCAGGTCGCCGAGCAGGCCGAAGCCGACGTACAGGCCGCCGCCGATGGCCAGCGCGACGAGCATGCCGGGGACGTAGACGCGGTAGGCGTCCAGCATCGACGTCTTGCCCATCGACTGCAGGGCCGGCTTGAGCAGCGGGGCGAACAGGAGCAGGTACACCACCGGCTGGGCGATGCCGAGGAACACCCACAACGGGGAGCGGATCATGAGCAGCATGTGGCGCTGGAAGATGAGCCAGGTGTCGCGCAGGACTTTCACGGTGAAATCGCCTCAATCATTGGTGGTGGGCCTCGAGCAGTTGGGCGGCGGCCTCGGCGCCGCCGCCGGCCAGCAGCCGGTCGCCCTCCACACGGGCGGCGGCGGCGAAAGCCGGGGCGTCGAGCACGCGCAGCAGCTCGGCCCGCAGCTCGGCGGGCCGGATGTGGTCGAAGGAGACCCGCACCCCGGCGCCGGCGGAGCGGACCGCCTCCGCGTTGAGCGCCTGATCGCCCTTGATCGGCGCGACGACGAGCGGCACGCCGTGCACCAGCGCCTCCGAGACCGTGTTCAGCCCGCCGTGCGAGACGACCGCGTGCAGGTGCGGCATCAGGTCGAGCACGGGGGCGCGGCGGCGCACCAGCACGTGCGGGCCCGGCTCGGCGGCCAGCGTGCGGTCGGGCGCGATCACGACGGCCTGCAGCGCGTCGCCGAGCGGCGCGAGGGCCTCGTCGACGCGCTGGTAGAAGTCCTTGGCGATGTCCATGGACAGCGTGCCCATGGTGACGAGCACGTGCTTGCGGGCCGGGTCGAGCCAGTCGAACGGGAAGTCGGCGTCGGGCGTGCGGGAGGCCAGCGACGGTCCGACGAGGTGCACGTTGCCCGGCAGGTCATCCGGGGCGCCGGCCAGCGCGCCGGCGGTGAAGGCGATCACCCCGTGCGGCGCGAAGCGCAGGTCGTGCGGCGGCTCGCCGGGGCGCCCGGCGGCCGTCCAGGCGGCGGCCATCTGCCCCTGGATCCACGCCTCGACCCGCGGCAGGCCGCGGCGGAACGGGCGGGTGAGCTCCATCGTGGTCGGCGCGACCGAGACCCAGTGCAGGCCGTGCGCGTGCGCGGCGATCGCGCCGGCGATGGCGTGCTGGTCCACGACCATGACGTCGGGGGCGAACTCGGCGATCGCCCCCTCGATGCCCTTCCGGGTGGTCCGGGCGTGCGGGACGATGTAGCCCTCCCACCGGGACCGGGTCGCGTCGAGGCCGCGCTCGGCCTGGCCGCGGTGGGCCCGCAGCGGGATCTGGTGGATGCGCGCCTGCTCGCCGACGAGCGGCCGCAGGAACGACTCCGAGCCGGCCCACAGCACCTCGTGCCCCCGCCGCAGCATGGCGTCGGCGAGGGCCGCCATCGGGTGGACGTGCCCGAACAGCGGCAGGGAGACGAACAGGAACCTGCTCATGCGCCACCGCCGGAAGCGTCCACATAGGAGGCGACGTCCGCGACACTCAGCGTCAGCAGCGCCTCCAGTTCCAGGCCGGCGACGTACCCGGCGAAGTCGACCCCGGGCCCGAACACCTCGGTGAGCCGCCCGGCGAGGGCGGCCACCTCGATGCTGTCCAGGAACAGGTCGCCGTCGAGCCGGGTCGCGGGGCCGATACCGGCCAGCCACTCGGCGTCCTCGCCGGTCACTTCGCGAAGAAGCTCGGCAACGGCGTGCTCGGTGGTCGACGGCGTGCTCACGGGGGTCAGTCCTCGGTCGGTAACGCCGCGGCCTTGACCGCGCGGACCGCGCCGTAGGTCACCGCGCCGGTGCTGAAGCCCTTGAGCATCAGCGGGCCGGCGTAGAAGAAGCCGAGCACGTCGACGCCGCGGTCGCGGGCCAGGTCGCGCATCATGGCGCGGCCGTTGTCCAGCTCCCGCACCTGGGCGAAGTCCGGCTCCCACGAGTTGGCCACGTTGGCCGACCAGTCCACACTGGACACTTCGGCGAAGCCGGCCGCCAGCGCCAGCCGCTCGTGCTCCTCCAGCGAGGAGAAGCTCGGCATCACCTGGTGGCGCAGGATCTGGTCGACGACGCGGTGCTCCTCGGCGGACAGCTCGCCGTCGCGCACCGACCAGGTGGCGATGGCCAGCACGCCGCCGGGGCGCAGCAGCCGCATCGCCTCGGCGAAGAACGCGGGCCGGTCGGCGATGTGCATAAGGCTCTCGACGGCCCACAGCGCGTCGAAGGACGCGTCGGGGAAGCCGTTGTCGAGGGCGTCGCGCTGGTGGAAGCGCGCCCGCTCGGCGAGGCCGGCCTCGGCCGCCTTCTCGTTGGCCCGGGCGGCCTGGGCCGCGCTGAGCGTCACGCCCTCGACCTCGCAGCCCAGCGGGCCGGCCAGGTAGAGCGCGGGGCCGCCGATGCCGCAGCCCACGTCGAGGACCCGGGCGCCGGACGGGATGCCGCCGAAGGTGACCAGCTCGCGGACCAGCCGATCGGTGGCGGCGCGCCGCTCGGCGTCGTTGCCGGGGCGCTCCCCCACGTCCCAGAACCCGTGGTGGACGTGCTCGCCCCAGAGGTCCTCGTAGAGGTCAAGGGTGGTGTCGTAATAGCGTTCGACGGCCGCGTTGAGCCCCGGACCGGCAGGTGCCGACGGGTATGCGGAACCGGTATCGGCTTTCACAGTCGCAAATCTCCGAAACGGCAGAACCAGGGGAATGGGTACGCAACCGCAATAGGCGGTGCGAGCCCGGTCATTGTATGGACGCCGTGACGAGCCTTGTCAATGACCTGGGGAAGTTCCGGAACCGACGGTACAGGGCCGACCCGGATACCTGCGCAGTCCATATATTCGCGAGACCACACTTAACGGGCGTTCGTCATTCCCCTTGCTGGCGGTACCGGCGACCTCGACCACAACCGTCCGCAGCTGTCACGAATGTCCGAGTTTGCCGGCGCCACGAGTGGCCCGGACCCGACCTGACCTGAGCCTTTACCTGAATGTTGACCGTATCGAGCCAAAGGATTTTTCCCGGGAGGTGGTGTGACAGAACGGACATCCCGTCACATGCTCAGGCTGCCCACTCTTGTAAAACGACCTCGATTGCGTAAGGTCTATGCCTAGTCGAGGTGCCTATTCCCTGCCTATGCAGCAGCTGGGCGCTTGCGTTCGGACAACGTCGACCGTTGCGGGTGCTTGCATGCCCTCGATCTCTTCGCAGTGTGTCCATCTCGGGGGTTGTACACGCTGACCGGTGGCCAGAGCTGGCCGACCGGCCGGTGCGTACGACCCTGCGCGCGGTTCGCCCCCAGCGAGCCCTGGCGCGCCGGCCGCCTCCCGGCGGAAACGGCGCCCCCGGCCCGCCGGCGAGCCGCGCCCGGTTAGGAAAGGGAATGTTCCGGTGACCGAAGCCCTCGACCCGGGCTGGGTCGACGAGGTGCTGCTGGCGGACGCCGCCGGCCGCCCCGGCGACGCCCCGGCGCTCGTCTTCGATGCCCCGGTGACCCGCGCGGAGCTGCGCCGCCTGGTCGAGCAGAAGCAGGCCGTCCTGGCCGCGGCCGGAATCGGCCGCAACGGCCCGGGCGACGCCGTCGCGCTCTGCCTGGCCCCCTCCCTGGCCTTCGTGACCAACCTGCTGGCCTGCTGGCGCCTGGGCGCCCGGGCCGCGCTGCTGGACCACCGCCTCACCCCGTTCGAGGTCGACGCCGCCCTGCAGCGGCTGGCCCCGCAGGCCGTCGTGTCGGCCAAGCACTCCAGCGGTGGCCCGCTGCGCGGCTTCCAGGACGTGCAGGAGCAGGTCGCCACCTACCCGGGCCGGCCGGCCGACACCGCCCACGCGCTGGTCCAGCTCAGCTCCGGCTCGACCGGCCCGTCGAAGGTCATCGCGCGCAGCGCCGCCAACCTCGTCGAGGAGCTGCACCGGTACACCGCGATCGGCCCCGGCGTGCCGCAGCCGGGCGAACGGATCGTCTGCCTCGCCTCCATGGTCCACGTGCTCGGCCTCGTCGGCGGCCTCCTCTACGGGCTGCACGCCGGCGCCCAGGTCGTGCTGCCGGCCCGGATGACCGCCGACGGGATCCTCGCCGCCGTGGCCGCCGGCCCCGAGCCGACCACCCTGCTGGGCGTGCCCTTCCACATCGAGCTGCTCTCCTCCGGGCCCCGGCCGCCGCGGCTGCCGCAGCTGACCGGGATGACCACCGGCGGCGAGCTCGTCCGGGCCGCCGTCCATGGGACCTTCACGGACCGCTTCGGTGTCCGGCTCGGCAACATGTACGGCATGACCGAGGTCGGGGTCATCGCGACCGACCTCTTCGGCGAGCACCGCCCCGCCCTGACCCCGGCGCCCGGCCTGCGGGTGCGCGAGGAGCACGGCGAGCTGCTGGTGTCGCTGCCGGAGTCGCCGTACCTCGGCCTGGTCGACCCGAACCGCTGGGCCGACGGCTGGCTGCACACCCGCGACGCCGGCGCCGTCGACCCCGACACGGGCCGGTTCCGGGTGCTGGGCCGCAACGACTCCCAGGTCTCCGTCGGCGGGCTGAAGGTCGACCTCACCGAGGTCGAGCACACGCTCGCGGCGCTGCCCGGGGTGGCGTCCGCCGTCGTCACGCACGACAAGGCGATCGAGGCCTACGTGATGCTGCGCGAGGACACCACGGCGGACCAGGTGCGGGCGCTGCTCGCCGAGCGGCTCGCCCCGTTCAAGCGCCCCCGCGTGCTGCACGTCGTCGAGCAGCTGCCCCGAACGGCCACCGGCAAGCTCGTCCGCGACCGCACCCTGCTGGTCGCGGCCGCCGTCAAGGAAGGGAACACCCAGCAATGAGCGACGAGACCGCAGGCGAGATCCGCCAGTTCTTACTGGACTCGCTGACCGAGATGAACTACAGCACCGACGACGTCGACGACGACACCGCGCTCGGGCCGGCCGGCGCCGACCTCGAGTCGCTGTCGCTGGCCGAGCTGGCGGTCCGGGTCGAGGACCGCTTCGGGGTGCGCTTCGACGACGACGAGGCCGAGAAGCTCGCGGGCATGACGGTCGGCGAGTTCATCGCGGCCGTCGCCGAGCGCCTGGCCACCGCGGCCACCGCGGGCAGCTGAGCGTGGCCGCTGCACCGGGCCGCGCCGAGGTCGTCGCCATGCTGGCCACCTACGGGGACCGGCAGCCCGAGGACGTCGGCGAGGGGATCGACTCGCTAGAGCTGGCCTGGCTCGTCCACCAGCTCGAGCAGCACTACGGCACGGTCCTGGACCTGTCGGACGAAGAGCTCGCCCGGATGTCCACGGTGGACGGTGCCGTGGAGGTCCTGGCCGGGCTCGAGGTCGAGACGGGCGCCCGGTGAGGTTGTGATGAGCAGGGGTACCGCGGACGTGCTGATCACCGGCGTAGCCGTGCTCAGCGCGTTCGGCCGGGGCATGGGCGCGCTCGCCGCCGGGCTGGATGCCGGCCGGCCGGCGTTCGCGCCCGTCCGGCGCTTCGACGTCACCGGCCGGCGGGTCGGCGTCGCCGCCACCATGGACGGCGACCCGGACCTGCCCGCGGAGCTCGCCGCGCTGACCGCCGAGGCGTGCGACGAGGCCAAGCTGAGCACGGCCGAGCGGGCCGGCGCGCCGCTGTTCCTGGCGGTGCACGGCGCCCCGCGGCTGGCCCGCGCGGCCCCGGCCCAGCGGCCCGGCCACGGCGGCACCGCGTTCGCCGCCGCCCTGTCCGGCGCGACCGGGCTCGGCCCGTCCCGCGCGTACACGTCGGCGTGCGTCGCGGCCAGCACCGCGATCGCCGACGCGGCCGGGCTCATCGCCCGCGGCGAGGCGGACCGGATCGTGGTGGCCGGCGGGTACCTCGTCGAGGCCGACCAGTACGCCCTCTTCGACGCCGGGCGCGCGCTGTCCACCGACGGCGCGGTCCGGCCGTTCAGCGCCGGGCGGCGCGGGCTGCTGCTCGGCGACGGCGCCGGCGCGGTGGTCCTGGAGTCCGCCGAGGCGGCCCGCGAGCGCGCCGTGCCGCCCCTGGCCCGGCTGGCCGGCTGGGGCCGGGCCGGCGACGGCTACCACCCCTGCCAGCCGGACCCGCGGGGCCGCGGGCTGGCCCGGGCGATCGGCGCCGCGCTGGACCGGGCCGGGATCGGGCCGGAGGAGCTCGGCTACATCAACGCGCACGGCTCGGGCACCGAGCAGAGCGACGTCGCCGAGGCGGCCGCCCTGCACGCGGCGCTGGGCCCGCACGCGGCCACGGTCCCGGTGTCGTCGACCAAGTCGCTGCACGGCCAGGCCCTGGAGGCCTCCGGCGTGCTGGAGCTGGCGGTGACGCTGCACGCGCTGCGCGGCGGGCGGCCGCCGGTCAACGCCGGCTTCGCCGCCCCCGACGAGCGGTGCCCGCTCAACCTCGTGCTGGGTGCGGCCGCGCCGGTCTCCCCCGGCTACGCCCTGAGCCTCAACGCCGCCTTCGGCGGTGCCAACACCGCGCTGTTACTGGGCGCAGAAGCATGAGCGGTCCGCAGCACAGCAGTTGTCGCTCAGGCCACCGGCGCAGCGATGTGGAGCGATTGGCATGAGCGGCTTAGCGACGCTTGCATCAGCGGCAGGCTTGCAGGTGCAGGCGGCCGCCCGCTGGCCCGGGCCCGAGGACACCGATCCCCCGCGTCTGGCCGGGTTCATCCACTCCGGCTTCAACCCGATCATCGCGGCCGTCGCCGGGCGCTGTCTCGCGGACCTGCCGGAGAGCGCTCCCACCGCCGAGACCGCCCTCGTCCTCGTCAGCGACCTCGGCGACGTCGAGAGCGCCGCCCACGTGGCCGCGGCCGTGGACGCCGGCGCCCGGGTCGGGCCCCTGTTCTTCTTCCAGTCGGTGCCCAACGCCGTGCTCGGCCACATCGCGGCCAAGCACGGGCTGACGGGGCCGGTGAGCTGCGTGTGCGACGCCGGCTCCGGCGTCGACACGGCCCGCGGCCTGCTGGCCGACGGCGACGCCCACCGGGTGCTGATCATCGAGATCGACCCCGACGACACCGCGGCCGCGGTGCTCGTCGGCCACGAACCCAGGCACGGAGGCGCAGCATGAACGCACACGCGGCGGTGACCGGGATCGGCCTCGTCACCCCGGTCGGCGTCACCGGGAGCGAGGTCTTCGACGCGATGTGCGAGGGCCGGTCCGGGCTCAGCGCCCCGCCGCCGGACCACGCGCTGGCCGGCTCGGTCGACGTGGCCGCGTTCGGCCCGCCCATCGACCCGCTGTCGGTGCTGCCCGGCCCGGACGCGCGCCTGGTCGACCGCTACATCGTCATGGCGCTCAAGGCGGCCGACGCGGCGCTGGCCCAGGCCGGCATCGAGGCCGGGAAGAACGTCGACCCCTACCGGGTGGCGGTCATCGTGTCCGGCACCGGCGGCCTGGCCACCCTCGACGCGCAGGCGGTGCAGCGCGACAAGCGCGGCCGCGCCGGGGTCAGCCCCTACCTGCTGCCGGGCATGCTGCCCAACATGGGCGCGGCCCGGGTCGCGATGCGCCACGGCCTGCAGGGGTACAGCTCGTCCATCGGCACGGCCTGCGCGGCCGGCGCCCAATCCATCGGCGAGGGCCTGCGGCTGCTGCGGGCCGGGGAGGCCGACGTCGTCGTCTGCGGGTGCAGCGAGGCGCCGCTGTTCCCCACCCTGGCCGACACGTTCGGCAACGCCCGCGCGCTGGCCCGCGGGTGGGCCGACCCGACCGAGGCGAGCCGCCCGTTCGACCGGCGCCGCAACGGCCTGGTGCTCGGCGAGGGCGCCGGGGTGTTCGTGCTGGAGCGGCCCGAGCACGCCGCCGCCCGCGGCGCCGCGAGCCACGCCGACCTGCTCGGCTGGGGCGCCACCAACGACGCGCACCACCCGACGACGCCGCGCCCCGACGGCACGGCGGCCGCCGAGTGCATGCGCCGGGCCGTGGCCGACGCCGGCCTCGACCCGGCCGACATCGGCTACGTCAACGCGCACGGGACCTCCACCAAGCTCGGCGACGTCGCCGAGTCGCTGGCCATCCGGGCCGTGTTCGGCCCGGCCGGCCCGCCGGTCAGCTCCACCAAGGGCGTCACCGGGCACATGCTCGGCGCGTCCGGGGTGGCTGAGGCGGCGGTGACGGTGGAGGCGCTGCGCCGGGGGCTGCTGCCGCCGACGCACAACCTGGACGAGCCCGACCCGGCCTGCGAGCTGGACCACCTGCGCGAAGCCCGTCCCGCGCCGGTGGCCTACGCGCTGTCGAACTCCTTCGGCTTCGGCGGCCACAACGTGAGCCTCGTCTTCGGTCCTCCCGGGTCGGGCGGCTGACCACCCGTACCAGACAGGAAGCAGGCACCATGCAGATCCTCGACACCGACCACATCGAGATGTTCGTCGGCGATGCGCGCGCCGCGGCCGAGCAGCTGTGCGCGTCGTACGGCTTCCACGTCTACGGGCAGGGCGGCCCGGAGACAGGCCTGGCCGGCCAGCGCAGCGTGCTGCTGGGCCAGCGCGACATCCGGATCCTGCTCACGTCGGGCCTCAGCAGCGGGCATCGGGCGAGCCGGTACGTGGCCAAGCACGGCGACGGCGTGGCCGTCGTCGCGTTCGGCTGCGCCGACACCGAGGCGGCCTTCGCGGCCACGGTCGAGGGCGGGGCCACCCCGATCGAGCCGCCCCGGCGGCTCGAGTCCGGCGACTCGTCGGTGGTGGTGGCCGAGGTGTCGGGCTTCGGCGACGTGACGCACCGGCTCGTGCAGCGGGCGCCCGGGGGCGGCGCGTTCCTGCCGGGCCTGCTCGACACGTCGATGGCCCCGGACGGGCCGTCCGACGACGACCTGCTGCACACCATCGACCACGCGGCGGTGTGCCTGCCGGCCGGCGAGCTCGAGGCGACCGTGGCCTTCTACCGGCAGGCGTTCGGGTTCGACATGATCTTCGAGGAGTACATCGAGGTCGGCGAGCAGGGCATGCACTCGCAGGTGGTGCAGAGCCCCTCCGGCGGCGTGACCTTCACGCTCATCCAGCCCGACATCAGCCGCCGGGCCGGCCAGATCGACGACTTCCTGGCCTGGCACGAGGGCGCCGGCGTGCAGCACATGGCCTTCAGCACGCACGACATCGTGGCCGCGGTGCGGACGCTCGGCGCGCGGGGAGTCGAGTTCGCCCAGACCCCGTCGAGCTACTACGACATGCTCGGCGCGCGTCTCGGCGAGGTCGACGTCCCCGTCGAGGACCTCCGGCCGATCGGCATCCTCGTCGACCGCGACCACTGGGGCCAGATGTACCAGATCTTCGCGAAGTCGACGCACATCCGGCGGACCTACTTCAGCGAGCTCATCGACCGCCACGGCGCGCGGACGTTCGGCACGAGCAACATCCCCGCGCTGTACGCGGCGAAGGAGCGAGAGCTGGCGGCGGTGCGCAACACCACGTTTTCGGAAGGAACCGCACTGTGACCACTTCGGTGACTCAGGACTTCGCGCTCTCGGAGGACGAGCTGGCGCTGCTGCCCACCGACGAGGAGGTGGAGGCGTACGCGCGCAACGGGTGGTACCTCACCCGGAAGCTCTTCACCGACGACGAGGTCGACGCGCTCATCGCGGCCAGCGAGCGGTTCTACGCGGGCGAGCGCTCGCGGACGCTCCCCGGCCGCCCGCCCCGGCTGGCCTACTGGCAGCCCGAGCACGGCCCCGTGCAGCGGCACAACGACTACGTCCACTACGAGCACGACGACATCGCCCGGATCCTGCGCAAGCCGATCGTCGGCGCGGTCGCGGCCCGGCTGGCCCAGGCGGACGAGATCCGCATCTTCCAGTCGACGCTCATCTACAAGCCGCCGATCGCCGGGGAGCCGTCCAACCTCGTGCCGTGGCACTTCGACCGGCACTACTGGCAGACGTGCACCTCCGACGAGATGCTCACCGCGTTCATCCCCTTCCACGACTGCGGGGTGGACATGGGCACCATCACCATGGTCGAGGGCAGCCACCGCTGGAAGGAGATCGGCGCCGACGACACCACCACCCGCCACTTCGCCGACCGTGACCGCGACGACCTGGAGCGCATGCTCGAGGACAACGCGGCCCACAACCAGGCCGAGGTGCGCAAGGTCCCGATGCTCATCCCCAAGGGGCACATGAGCTTCCACCACTGCCGCACGTACCACGGCAGCGGGGCGAACGTGAGCGCCGACCCCCGCCGGGCCATCTCGTTCCACCTGCAGCCGGGCGCCAACGAGTACCGCCGGTTCCAGCTGTCCACCGGCGACACCGTGGCCTACAACCACGACGTGCTGGTCCGCCGGACCGCGGACGGCCGGCCGGACTACGCCGACCCCGAGTTCTGCCCCGTGCTGTGGCGCAACGCGTAGGCATCTCGCGCTAACCGTCTGACTCTGGTTCGCTGAAGGAGTTCGTGTGAGCGACGCCGCCGGGCTGCGGGACCTACCGGCCGATACGGCAGGCCGCCTGTATCGCACCGTCCGCCTCATCAGGCGCTTCGAGGAACGGGCCATCGAGCTCGTCCGCGACGGCACGATCGTGGGCGGCATCCACCCGTACCTCGGACAGGAGGCCATCGCGGCCGGCACCTGCGCCGCGCTGCGGCCCGGCGACGTCATCACCAGCACCCACCGCGGCCACGGCCACGTGCTGGCCAAGGGCGCCGACCCGGCCCGGACCATGGCCGAACTGGCCGGCCGGGCCACCGGGCTCAACCGGGGCCGGGGCGGCTCCATGCACGCCGCCGACTTCTCGATCGGCATCCTCGGGGCCAACGCGATCGTGGGCGCCGCGGTGCCCATCGCCACCGGGGCCGCCTGGGCCGCCCGCCGGGCCGGCCGGGACCAGGTCTTCGTCACCTACTTCGGCGACGGGGCGGTCAGCCAGGGCGTGGTGCTGGAGACGTTCAACCTGGCCGCGCTGTGGCGGCTGCCGGTCGTGTTCGTGTGCGAGAACAACGGCTTCGCCACCACCACCCGCTTCGCCGAGGCGCAGGCCGGCACGGTCACGGGCCGGGCCGCCGCCTTCGGCATTCCGGCGTCCACCGTGGACGCCACAGATCCACAGGTCGTACTGGAGGCAGCCCGCGAAGCGGTCGAGCGCGCCCGGTCCGGTGGCGGGCCGACGCTGATCGAGTGCCTGGCCTACCGCTTCGACGCGCACCACACCTGGGAGCACGCGGCCCGGCCGCGTTACCGCACCGACGAGGAGGTGGCCGCGGGCATGGCCCGGGACCCGGTGGAGATGCAGGGCGCGCGGCTCGCGCCGCAGGAGCGGGCGGACATCGACGCGCAGATCGAGTCGCTGCTGGAGCTGGCGGTGCGCTTCGCCCGCGAGAGCCCGCACCCCGACCCGGCCGACGCGCTGGAGCACCTCTACGCCGACGGGCTGCGCGTGCGGGCGGGGGCGTGAGATGACGATCCTGTCGTACCTCAAGGCGCTCAACCGGGCGATCGCCGCCGAGATGGAGCGCGACCCCGCGGTGTGCGTGTTCGGCGAGGACGTGCGCGTCGCCGTGAGCAACGTGACCACCGGCCTGCACAAGAAGTTCGGACCCGAACGGGTCATCGACATGCCGATCTCCGAGCAGGCGTTCACCAGCTTCGCCACCGGCGCGGCGCTGGCCGGGCAGCGGCCGCTGATCGAGTTCCAGATCCCGGCGCTGCTGTTCCTGGCCTTCGAGCAGATCGCCAACCAGGCCCACAAGTTCTCGCTGATGACCGGCGGCCAGGCCCACGTGCCGGTCACGTACCTGCTGCCCAGCTCCGGCTCGCGCGGCGGGTGGGCCGGGCAGCACTCCGACCACCCGTACAGCCTCTTCGCCCACGTCGGCATCAAGACCGTGGTGCCGGCCACCCCGGCCGACGCCTACGGCCTGCTCGCCTCGGCGATCCGCGACGACGACCCGGTGGTGGTCTTCGCCCCGGCCGGCGCGATCGGGGTGCGGGCCGACGTCGACCTGGCCGCCCTGGCCCCGATCCCGCTCGGCGTCGGGCGGGTGCACCGGCCGGGCGAGGACGTGACCGTGGTCGCCGTCGGCCACCTGGTGCACGACGCCCTGGCGGTGGCCGAGGAGCTCGCCGGCACCGTGTCGGTGGAGGTCTTCGACCCGCGGACGCTGCACCCCTTCGACTGGGCGGGGCTGGCCGCCTCCCTGGAGCGCACCGGGCGGCTGGTCGTGGTCGACGACTCCAACCGCTCCTGCGGGATGGCGGGCGAGATCCTGGCCTCCGCGGCGGAAGGCATGCGCCTCATCGCGCCGCCGCGGCGGGTGACCCGCCCGGACGGCGCCGTGCTGCCGTTCGCCCGCGAGCTCGACCTCGCCGTGCAACCCAGCCGGGCCCAGCTCCGGGCCGCCATCGAAGACGTCGCCAAGCTCGCGCACACCTGACCCTCCCGAGGAGACCTCCATGGCGTCCACGAACATCCGCGCGGCGCTGGCCGCCGACCCGACCGTCGGCGCCGGCAACGTGCTGCACAAGCTCATCGAGCACGGCGCGCCGCTGGACGGGCCCGGCATGGCGTTCGACACGCCGGTGGACGGCTTCCCCGCGTGGCAGGGGCTGACCCTCGGCGAGCTGTACACCCGGGCCGCCGCGCGGGCCGCCTGGCTGCACGCGGCCGGCATCCGCCGCCGCGACCCGGTCGCCATCTACGTGACCAACGCGGCCGACTGCTTCCTGAACTGGATGGGCCTGACCTGGCTCGGCGCCATCCCGGCGCTGATGAACCCGAACATCCCCGGCGAGATCGCGGCCGAGTACATCCGCAAGCTGCGCGGGGTGGCGCTGCTCGCCGACGCCGAGCACCGCGAGCGGCTGGACGGCCAGGACCTCGCCGGCATCGCCGTGCACGACGTGGCCGAGACCGGCACCGGCGACCCGGCGTCCGCCCCGGTCGCCTTCCGGCACCACCCGGACGACCCGATCGCCATCACCCACTCCTCCGGCACCACCCGGATGCCGACCGCGGTCGTACACTCGCACGCGAGCCTCTTCCACGCCACCCGCCGCATCCGCCTCAGCGGCCCGCGCGCCCAGGGCACCGAGCGCATCCTCAGCGCGCTGCCGGCGCCGCACGCGGCCGGCATCATGACCATCAACCACGCCCTGAGCAACCGCTCCGAGCTGCTGTTCATGTCCCGGCAGAACGACGGCGCGGCAGTGCTCGAGGCGATCGAGCGGTGGAAGCCGACCGGCGTGTTCGGCTTCGCGGTCACCTGGGCCGAGCTGGCCCGCTTCGACCTCGACGCGCACGAGCTCGACTCGGTCTCGCTGTGGTTCAACACCGGCGACTGCGCGCACGAGCCGCACATCCGGCACCTGGTCAACGCGGGCAGCCGGATGGTCGTCACCCGCGAGGGCGTGCGCCGGGTCAAGGGCTCCAGCTTCGTCGACGGGCTCGGCTCGACCGAGATGGGCCACTCCGCCTTCCACATCACGCACCGCAGCGACACCGAGCGCTACGGCCGCTGCGTCGGCGTGCCGCACGTCTTCGCCGACGTGGCGCTGCTCGACACCGAGACCGGCCAGGAGGTGCCGGTCGGCGCGGTCGGCCACTTCGGCCTCAAGTCCCCGACCCTGGCCCCCGGCTACTGGAACGACCACGTCAACACCTACCGCAACCGGCTCGCCGGCTACTACCTGACCGGCGACCTCATGTACCGCGACGAGGAGGGCTACTACTACCACGTCGACCGCGCGGTGGACTCCGTCGACCTCGGCGGCGGCGAGTGGCTCTACACCGCCATGTCGGAGGAGCGCATCCTGCGGGCCGTGCCCGACGTGCGCGACTGTACGGTCGTCTCGGTGCGCACGGCCGGCGGCGGCATCGTCACCGACGTGCTGCTGTCCCTGCACGCCGGGGCCGACCCGTCGGTGGACCACACCGAGGAGGTGCGGGCCGCGCTCACCCCGGCCGCCGGGGCGACGCTGCGGCGCGTGGTGGTCTTCCCCGACGACGACATCGTGCTCGGCCCGACCGGCAAGGTGCGCAAGTTCCTCATGCGCCAGCGCCACCTCGCCGAGATGGCGAATGCCTAGCGTCTCCTCGCCGCCCGTCCTGCCCCGCCCGGCCCTTCGGATCCCGGTGCGGTTCGCCGGGCCGGGGGCGGGGCTCGGCGAGCTCACCTGGGGCCAGCGCGAGATCTGGCTGACGATGCTGCGGCAGCGCTCCTGGCTGCCCATCGGCGGCTGGAACCGGCTGGCCCCCGGCACCACCGTGGCCGGCGTGGCCGCCGAGCTGCGCTGGATCATGGCCCGCTACCAGCCGATGCGGACCCGGCTGCGGTTCACCGCCGGCGGGCGCCCGCTGCAGTGCGTGGCCGACCGCGGCACCGTCGGCCTGGACGTCTACGACTGCCCGGACGACGCCGACCCGGAGGCGTTCGTGGTCGCGCTCGACGCCCGGGACCGGGCCCGCCCGTACGACTTCGTCGAGGAGTGGCCGGTGCGCATGGCGGTGGTCCGCCACCGCGGCGCGCCCACGCACCGCTCCACGGTGCTGACCCACCTGGTGACCGACGGTCTCGGCGGGCGCATCTTCCTGTCCGAGGTGGCCCGGCACCAGGCCGGGGACGCCGCCGGGCCGGTGGCCGGGATGCCGCCCCTCGAGCTGGCCGAGTGGCAGGGCGGGGCGGCCGGGCAGCGGCAGAACGCGTCCGCGCTGCGGCACTGGGAGCGGACCCTGCGGCGCCTGCCGGCGGCCCGGCCGGTGTCCGATGTGGACGGTCCGCGGTACTACCGCGGCGAGCTCGTCTCCTCGGCGCTGCCGGCCGCGCTGCACGTGCTGTCGGAGAAGACCGACGCCGACTCCTCGCAGGTGCTCATGGCGCTGCTGGCGGTCGCGGCCACCGAGCACGGCGGGCCCGCGGTGCTGCGGCCGATGGTGAGCAACCGGTTCCGGCGCGGGCTGGAGACCGTGGTGGCCATGGTCGCCCAGCGCGGGATCTGCGTGGCCGACGTCGGCGGGCCGCTGCCCTTCGCCGAGGCGCTGCGGCGGGTCGGGGCGGCCGCGATGGCCGCCTACAAGTACGCCTACGTGGATCCCGACGCGACCGCGGCGCTCGCCGCCGGGCTGGGCGTCGACGCCGAGGCCGGGCTCTGGTACAACGACCGGCGCGTGGCCACCCGGCAGGGCTTCGCCGGCGAGGTGCCCGGGCCGGACGAGCTGCGGGCCGCGCCGCCCGGGCGGTTCCGGTGGACCGTGGCCCAGGACGACCCCTTCGATCCGCTCAGCGTGGACGTGGACGACGCGGCGGGCGGCGCGTTCCTGCTGACCGTGTTCACCGACGCGGGGCGGCTGGCCCCGGCCGGCGCCGAGGCGCTGGTGCGCAGGGCGGAAGCAATCGCCGTACAAGCGGCGCTCGGGCTCTTGGAAGGTGGGCAGCGATGACCGTGCTGGCCGGGATCGGGACCTACGTGCCCGCCGGACGGGTGCCGATCGAGGCGCTCGCCGACGAGTTCGAGCTCACCCCGATGCAGGTACGGGTGTTCCGGCGGTATCACAAGCTGGGCGAGGCGGCCCGGGGCGAGGAGACCCTCACCGGGCTGCTCGGGCTGGCGCTCGACGACCTGGCGCTGAGCGACGGGCAGAAGGAGCGCGTGCGGTACGTGCTGTACGCGCGCACGTTCCCGAACGTGGTGCCGTACCCGCACAACCCGCTGCACGAGGCGGTCGCGGCGGCCGGGCTCGGGCACGCGCAGGCGTTCTCGGTCGGGCAGCAGGCGTGCGCGTCCGGGCTGCTCGCCGTCGACCTCGCCGGGCGGCTGGTGGCCGCGGACGGCGACGGTGCCCTCGCGATCGTCCTGGCCGGGGAGAAGGCGTTCACCTCCGAGGCCCGGATGGTGGCGGAGACGACGATGTTCGGCGAGGGCGCGTCGGCGTGCCTGGTCGCCGCGTCCGGCGAGCGCGACCGGCTGCTGTCCTTCGTGGCCCGGCTGCGCGGCGAGTTCGACGGCGGTCACGAGGAGGTGGCCGCGGAGTTCCAGCGCATCTACCACGACGCGCTGGGCGAGGCGGTCACCGCCGCGGTCGCCAAGGCCGGGGTGGCGCTGGAGGACATCGCGGTGATCCTGCCGCACAACGTCAACACGGTGGCCTGGCAGCGCACCTGCAAGCGGATCGGCTACCCGCTGGAGCGGGTGCTGCTCGACCACGTCGCCGCCCACGGCCACGTGTTCTGCGCCGACGCGTTCATCAACCACCGCACCGCGTCCGAGCGCGGGCTGCTGCGGCCCGGGGACCGTTACGTCATCGCCGCGGCCGGGGCCGGGCGGGGCGCCACGTTCTCCGCCATGGTCTTCGAGCACTGACTTCTGGAGGAACCACCGTGTCCGACACCGTCACCGTCGACCCCGCGTTGCGCGAGCACGTCGTGGAGACGATCTGCGCCCTGCTGCCCCGCGTGCTGAAGCGGGAGGTGCCCGACGCGTCCGAGAGCACCACGCTGATGGACGACCTGGGGATGAGCTCGACCACCGGCCTGGAGCTGGTGCTGGAGCTGGAGGACCGGCTGGAGCGCGAGATCAGCGTCGAGGATCTGGGCCGCGACGACTTCGAGACGGTCGGGACGCTGGCCAGCTACGTCGCCGGCAACCTGCTCGACGAGGAGGACTAGCGTGCCCTGGGGCCTGCGCGGCGCCGTCGCCCGGCGGTTCCCGCACCCGGCGGACCGCTCGGCCGACGCCACGCACACGGCGCTGCTGACCAAGTACCTGACCGACATGCTCGCCCCGTACGGCCTGGTCCTCGGCCCGCACCCGGAGGCCGGCCAGTCCTACGGCGAGATGACGGTGCCGCTGCTGCCGGACGAGCCGGTGGACGCGCTCATCCTCGCGTACGACATCCCGGACATCGAGCCCGGGCGGGCCACGGCGACGTACCTCAGCCACGCCTGCCCCGGCACGCCGATGTCCTTCGCCGTCACCGACCAGGGCCGGGCCGGGGCGCACACCGCGCTGCGACTGCTGCACGACTACGCCAGCGCCGGCACGTACCGGCGGGCGCTGCTGCTCGTCGCCGAGCAGTCCGGGCTGCCGTACGACCCGGGCGTGCCGGTCGAGGTGCCGGCCGCGCACTGCGCCGTGGCCGTCCACCTGGGATCGTCCGCGCTGCAGGCCGCGGTGCCCAGGATCGTGCCGGGCGTGGCACTCGCCGACGTGGAGGGGCTGCTCGGCGACCTCACGGGGGCCACCGTGATCCTCGGCGGGTCGCTGGCGCACATCGACGTGAAGGCGGACACGGTGATGCTGGCAGACCCGGCGCAGCCGATGACCGGCGTCTGGGAGGCGCTCGCGTCGGTGGACGGGCCCGTGGTGCTGGTCGACTACGACCCTGCGCTGCGGTACCTCTGCGTCAGCGCATTCGGATGACGTGCAACGGCTCCGGGCCGGCCAGCGCGATCGCGGCCCGGTAGCCGTCCGGCGCCTCGACGTCGGCCACCGCGTAGGCGACTCCATCGTGGACGACCGCCGGGGGCGGGTCGCCGGCCACCGGGAGCGCCAGGCCACGCATGAGGCGGTCGCCGGCCGCCTTCAGCACGGCCTCCTTGCGGGCCCACAGCCGGGCGAACTCGGCCGGGCCGCCCGCCGCCACCAACGCCGCCTCCGCCGGCGGGAAGAAGCGGCGGGCCAGCGCGTCGACGGCCGGGGCGGGGCCGAGATCCTGCAGGTCCACGCCGACCGGGCGGGTCTCGGTCACGGCGATGAGCGCGTGCTCCCCCGCGTGGGAGAGGTTCACCTGCAACCCCGCAACACCGGGCTTGCCGTTCGGTCCGATGGTCCAGCTGTGTCGGCCGGCTCTCTGGTGGACGATGCGATTCAGGGCCGCGTGGGCCGCCGCGAACCGCCGGCGGTCGTCCGGATCCCTGAGCGCATCGCGGCGCTTGCGGTCGCGCTCGTTCAACAGGTGCTCGTCGTGGGATTCTAGGAGATCGACCAGCCAGAGGTCGACCGTGGTCATCGCAGGAGCAGGCCGGCCAGGCGGCGCACGCCCTCGTCGATCCGCTCCGGTTCCAGCGCGCTGCAGGACAACCGGATCGCGTGGGTGCCGCCGCCGCCCACGTAGAAGAAGCGCATCGGGGTCCACAGCACGCCGTGCTCGCGGGCGGACACCTCCAGCAGTTCCTCGGTGGCGTCGACGGGGACGTCGACCACGACGAAGAAGCCGCCGCTGGGGCTGTTCCAGCGCACGGGGGTGCCGGTGAAGTGCCGCCGCAGCGCCTCCAGCAGGGTGCGCAGGTTGTGCCGGTAGAAGGCGATCTTCGCCTGGTTGGCGGTGCGCAGGCTGAAGCCGGAGTCGATGAGCATGCCGCCGACCACGGCCTGGGACAGCGCCGAGGTGTTCACGGTCAGCATGCTCTTGATCGTGGACAGCTCGTCGGCCAGCAGGGTGTGCCGGCCGGCCGCGTCGACCACCGGCTGGTCGGCGACGAGGTAGCCGACGCGGGCGCCGGGGAAGTACGACTTGGCGAACGAGCCGAGGTAGATGACCCGCTGGTCGGCGTCGAGGGACTTGAGCGTCGGGCGGGGCTCGTCGTCGAGGCCGAACAGCCCGTACGGGTCGTCCTCGAGGATGAGCAGGTCCTCGTCGGCCGCGGCGGCGAGCAGGGCCCGGCGCCGGGCGACCGGCAGCGAGACGCCGGAGGGGTTGGCGAAGTTCGGCACGAGGTACAGCGCGCGGGGCCGCTTGCCGCGGGCCCTCGTCGCCGCGGCCACCTCGCGGACCGTCTCCGGGCGCAGGCCGTCGTGCGACTCGGGCACGCCGACGACCTCGACGTTGAGGATGCGCGCGGCGCCGGTCAGCCCGACGTAACAGGGCTCGGCGGCCAGCACGACGTCGTCCGGGCCGGCGCACAGGCCGCGCAGCGCGATGACCATCGCCTCCTGGCAGCCGGTCGTCACCATGACCGCGGCCGCCGGCACCTGGATGTTCTCGTCGACGTCGAGCATCCGGGCGATGAGGTCGCCGATCTGGCCGTTGGTGCGGCCGTACTGGGTGAGCAGCTGCCGGGTCTGGGCCGGGGGCAGGCCGCGCTCGCGCAGGTGGGTGAGATACGCCTGGGTGTGCTTCTCGACGTCGCTGACCGAGTGGAACTCGTCGAACGGGCGGCCGGCGGCCAGCGAGATCGCGGCCGGGAACCGCCCGGCGATCTCGTTGAGGAAGTTCATCGAGGCCGCCACCGGGTCGATGACCGACGCGTGCAGCTCCTCGCGCGACAGCGCCACCATGTCAGGCCTCGCCTCCCGTCGGCTGGTTTCGGACCACGGTGCGGTCCAGGTCCGCCAGGCTCGCCCGCCCGGCCAGGGCCATCGCGTGGGCGAGCTCGTCCGTCGCGCAGCGCAGCACGCCGGCCACGCCCTCGGCGCCCTCGGCGGCCAGGCCCCACAGGGGCGGCCGGCCCAGCAGCACCATGCGGGCGCCCAGGGCCAGGGCGGCCAGCGCGTCGGCGCCGCGGCGCACCCCGCCGTCGAGCAGCACCGGGATCGCGCCGCCGACCGCGTCGACGACCTCGGCCAGCGCGTCGAGGCTGGCCACGGCGCCGTCGAGCTGGCGGCCGCCGTGGTTGGAGACCACGATCGCGTCGGCGCCGTGCGCGACGGCCAGGGCCGCGTCCTCGGCGGTGAGGATGCCCTTGAGCACCAGGGGCAGCCGGGTGCGCCCGCGCAGCCAGGCAAGGTCGGACCAGGCCAGGCCCGGGTCGAAGGTGGCGGCGGTGTGCCGGGCCACGGCCGAGGAGCCCTCGTCGCGCTCGTGCGCGGCCGCCATCACGCCGGCCTCGATGTTGACCGCGGCGACGTCGCCGCCGATGGTGAAGCCGTTGCGCATGTCCCGCCAGCGGCGGCCCATCCGGGGCACGTCGACGGTGAGCACGATGGCGTCGTAGCCGGCCGCCTCGGCCCGCTCGGCCATGGACTGCAGGACGTCGCGGCGGCGCAGCCAGTACAGCTGCAGCCAGAGCCCGGAGGAGGACGCCGCGGCGATGTCCTCGATGGTGCGGCTGGCGAACATGGCGACCACGAACAGCGCGCCCGCCGCGCCCGCGCCCTTGGCCGTGGCCACCTCGCCGTCGGCGTCGATGAGCCGCTGGTACGCGACCGGCGCGACCCCGATCGGCGTCGTGTACTCCCGCCCGAAGAGTGAGACGGCGGTGTCGACCTCCGAGACGCCGGCCAGCACCCGCGGGCGCAGCCGCACCCGGTCGAATGCGCGCAGGTTGGCCGCCACGGTCCGCTCGTCCTCGGCGCCGCCCTCGATGAAGTCCCATACGCCGGGCTCGACGAGCCGCCGCGCGGGGTCCCGATAGTCCGCCGCGGTCAGTATCTGTGTCACCGCGGCGCCCTCATAGGCGATAGCCTATCGGTACACCGCCCGCTCCCGCATGAGCCGAAAGGCCTACATGGCAACGGAATATGCGCTGCAGTCCCCCGTCGGCGCCCGGCTGAGCGGCCATCCGTGGCACCGCTTCGCCGTCCTCGGCGACAGCGTCGTCGAGCAGCCGGGCGGCTTCGCGGACCTCCTGCGCGACGAGCTGGCCGCGGCGCGGCCGGGCCTGCAGTACCGCAACCTGGGCGTGCGCAACCTGCGCGCCGCCGAGGTGCGCGACGGGCAGCTCCCGGCGGCCCTGGCCTTGCGCCCCGACCTCGCCCTCGTGGTGTGCGGGGCCAACGACGCCATGCGCCCCGGCTACGAGGCCCGCGCCGACGCGGTCGACGCCGCGCTGGCCGGGATCGTGCGCCCGCTGCAGCAGGCCGGCGCGCTGGTGCTCACCGTGTCGGTGTTCGTCATGCGCGAGTACCCGCGGATGCCGCCGTGGCTGGGCACCGGATTCGCGCGGCGCATGGCCTGCCTGGCGGGGCGCACCAATGCGCTGGCGGCGACCCTCGGCACGCTCCACGTCGACCTGTCCGAGCACCCGGCGATCGCCCGCGGGGACGCGCTCACGGGGGATGATGGGCTGCACGGCAACGAGCACAGCCATATGATCGCGGCGGCGGCCCTGATCGATCGGCTGTCGGCGCAGTTCTAGACCCGAGCGACAGGAGGACGGGCGACGATGCCGCTCGACCCGCAGGTGCAGGCCATGCGCGACCGCAAGGAGCGCGACCAGGTGGCCCCGCTCTACACCATGACGCTGGACGCGGCCCGCGCCGCCGACCTGGCCTCGATCCGCGCCGAGGGCGGGCAGCCGGAGCAGGTGCACGAGGTCCTCGACCACTGGATCGACGGCCCGGGCGGCAAGCTCGTGGTGCGCGTCTACCGGCCCAGCGCGGAGCCGGACCTGCCGGTGCTGGTGTACTTCTACGGCGGCGGCTGGGTGCTCGGCACCGTCGACACGGCCGACGGCATCGCCCGCAACCTGGCCAACGCGGCCGGGTGCATCGTCGCGGTGCCCGGCTACCGGCTGGCCCCCGAGCACCCGTTCCCGGCGGCCATCGAGGACTGCTGGGCCGCCACCGAGTGGGTGTTCGCCAACGCCGCGGCGCTCGGCGCGGACCCCGGCCGCATCGCGGTCGGCGGGGACAGCGCCGGCGGCAACATCGCCGCCGCCCTCACGCTCATGGCGGCCGAGGCCGGGCAGCCCGCGCTCGCCGGGCAGTTGCTGGTGTACCCGAACACGGACCAGACGGAGCGGGCCGGCGAGGACGAGTCGATGCGGGGCAGCGACGATCCGTACCTCTTCAACCACCACTCGGTGGCCTGGTACCGCTCGCACTACCTCAGCGACCCGGACGACGTGTACAACCCCCTCGTCTCCCCGATCTTGGCGGAGACGCTGGCCGGGCTGCCGCCCGCGCTGGTCATCACCGCGGAGTACGACCCACTGCGGGACCAGGGCGAGCGGTACGCGGCACGGCTGGCGCACGACGGCGTGCCGGTGGTGGTGACCCGGTACGAGGGGATGATCCACGGCTTCTTCGCGATGTCGGGCAGCCTCGAGGCGGGCAAGGTCGCCCTGGCCCAGGCGGCCAAGCAGCTGCGGGTCTGGTTCGAGCGCTGAGGCTCGCCCCCTCCGGGTCCCGGCGCTCGCTCTGGTTCGAGCGCTGGCCCTCGCCTTCCGGGTCCCGGCACCCGCTCTGGTTCGAGCGCTGACCCCACCGTGCCCCTCCCCGATCACCGGTGAGGGGCGGCGCCATACGCGCTGGGTCGGACGGTTCTGGGCGGTGCCGGGAACCGCGCGAAGAGCGAGTGCGGCGTCGTCAGGGCGGCCGGCGCGCTGGCCGCGTCGAGTCGCTCCCGCAGCTCCCGGGGCAGCTCGAAGGACAACGCGGCCAGGTTGGCGTCGAGCTGCTCGACCGTGGTCGCGCCGATCAGCGTGCCGGTGACGGCCGGGCGGTCGACCAGCCAGCGCAGGGCTACCTGGGCCGGGGAGCGGCCCAGGTCGGCGGCGACCGAGCGCAGGGCGTCGACGATGCCCCACTGCCGCTCGTCCGGGTCGACCGGGAGGGGCCAGCCGCTGCCCGGGGCCAGCCGTCCGGCGCCCGGGCCGATCGCGCGGTCGTCCGGGTCGACCGGCAGGGGTGAACCGCTGCCCGGGGCCAGCCGCCCGGCGCCCGGGCCGATCGCGCGCGGGTACTTGCCCGTGAGCAGGCCGTTGCCCAGCGGGGACCAGGGGACGATCGACAGGCCCAGGTCGAGGGCGGCCGGCAGGTGCTCGAACTCCAGGGTCCGCTCGATGAGGGAGTACTCCAGCTGCAGCGCCGCGACCGGCTCCCAGCCGCGGTGCAGGGCCAGGGTCTGGGCCTTGGCCGCCCACCAGGCCGGGACGTTGCTGAGGCCGGCGGCGCGGACCTTGCCGGACCGTACCAATGCGTCGAACGTGGCCATGACCTCCTCGGGGCCGTTCACCCGGTCCCACAGGTGCAGCCAGTAGAGGTCCAGATGATCCGTGCCCAGGCGGCGCAGCGACGCGTCGAGCGCGGCCAGCATGTGCTTGCGGCCGTTGCCGCGGGCGTTGGGGTCGGTGGGATCGGTCGGGCCGCCGAACTTGGTGGCCAGGACCAGGCGGTCGCGGGCGCCGGTCTCCCGGATGAGGCGGCCCAGCAGCTCCTCGGCGGCGCCGCTGCTGTAGACGTCGGCGGTGTCGACGAAGTTGCCGCCGCGGTCCAGGTAGCGGCGGAAGATGGCCCGGGCGGCGTCCTCGCCGGCGTGCCAGCCGGCGGCGCCGAAGGTCATGGTGCCCAGGCCCAGCGGGGAGACGCGCAGGCCGGTCGGCCCGAGCCGGAAGTACTCGTCCATCATGGCCACCACGAAACAACCCGGAGTGGACTCCGGGTCAAGCGAAAAGTTCGTCGATGCGATCCTGAGCGCATGCCGACGACGTATTCGCCGCAGGAGGCCGCCGAGCGCAGCGGCTTCAGCCCCGAGACCGTCCGCTACTACGAGCGCATCGGCCTGCTGCCGCCGGTCCGGCGCACGTCCTCCGGGCGGAGGGTCTTCGAGGAGCTCGACCTCAAGTGGCTCGCGCTGCTGCGCTGCCTGCGCGACACCGGGATGCCGATCACCGAGATGCAGGCGTTCATCGACCTCATGCGCGACGGCGCGGGGACGCGGCAGGAGCGCCAAGAGGTGCTGGTGGCACACGCCCACCGGGTCCAGGACCAGATCGAGAGACTCCAATTGCATCTGGGGCAGATCAACGCAAAGATCGACCAGTACCGGCGCGGGAAGGTGTGGAACCCATGAGCACCCATGTGGTGGCGTTCGCGGGCGTTGGGGGCGGCGAGGGGCCGCTGTCCTGGGGCCAGACCGACATCTGGGTCAAGATGGCCGCGCTCGGCCAGGCCCTCGCGATGGGCGGGACCCGCCCGCTGCCGCAGGGCGCGACGGTCGAGGACGTCGAGGACGAGCTGCGGTACCTCATGAGCCGCTACCAGACCTTCCGCACCCGGCTCGCGTTCGGCGCGGACGGCTGGCCGAGCCAGGTCGTGCACGAGAGCGGCGAGATCGGCCTGGAGATCGTCGACGCCGGCGAGGACGAGGACCCCGCCGAGGTGGCGGCGGCGGTCGAGGCGCGCTTGCGCGACTCGGAGTGGGACCACGCCGCCGAGTGGCCGGTGCGGATGGCGGTCATCCGCCACGACGGGCGGCCCGTGCACGTCACGCTCATCGTCTCGCACATCACCATGGACGGCGCGGCCGCGACGCTGATGATGCTGGAGGGGGCTGCGCGCAGTACCGAATCCGTGTCCGGAATGCTGCCGTTGGAGCAGGCGCGCAAGCAGGCCACCCCGGCCGCCCGGCGCCAGCACGAGGCCGCGATGCGGCACTGGGAAGGGCACCTGCGCACGATCCCCGTGCCCGCGGTGCGCCCCTCCCGCGACCCGCGCAGCCCGCGGCACTGGACGGGACTGTTCCGCTCGGCGACACTGCCGCAGGCGCTGCGGGCCGCGGCCGCGCGCGAGGGCCTCGACCCGGCCCCGGCGCTGCTGGCCGCGTTCGCGATGGCCTTCGCGCGGATCGCCGGCCCCGCCGTGGTACCGCTGCGGCTCACCGTCGGCAACCGCTTCCGGCCCGGGCTGTCCGGCACGGTGTGCCCGGTCTCGCAGGCCGGCCTCTGCGTCGTGGACACCGCCGGAGACTTCCCGCAGGTGCTGCGCCGGGCCCACGGCGCCGCGCTGGCCGCCTACAAACACGCGTACTACGACCGCCGCGACCTCGACCGGATACTGGCCACGCTGGCCGCCGAGCGCGGCCCGGAGCTACTGCTCGACGTGAGCCTCAACGACCGGCGCGGCGGAGCGGGACAGGACGCCCCGCCCCCGGAGTGCTCGTCGTTCGAGTGGCTCGGCGCCTCCGACGGCCAGTCGTCCGCATTCTTCCTCAACGTCGACGGCTCCGACGAGGCGGTGGCGATCACGCTGTACCTCGACAGCCACTTCATGGCCCCGGACGACGCCGAGGCCCTGCTGTGGGCGATGGAGGACATCGCCGCACAGCAATCAGCGGCGACCTGATCGTGGAGTGACCGGAGAGGATCTGTGCGTGGATCCCACAACGTTGCACTGGGCATCACGCCGGTATCGCTGCAGCAGCGATGGGGAGTGCAGAACGGCTGGTGGCACCCGTTGCGCAACCGCATCGTCCGGGAAACACGTGCGTGAGCCCGGACGACCCCTCCGGCCGCGGGCCCGACAAGCCCGCGGCCGAGCACCAGTCCTCCCCGCTATCCGATGGCGACCACCGTGGACGGCCGGTCAAGCAGGCCGTTCAGCAAGACGGATGCGGGAACCGACAGGTCATCCGCCGAGGACATGAATGACTGGAGGGCGCAGCGTGTAGTCGTCGATCGGAGCGGCTTCAAAGCCCGAGGCCCGCAGCATCCCGATCATCGCGTCGCGCATGAATGTTGCGATAACCGTGAACTGCTGCATGGCGGGAGCGTCCTGCCGGTCCGCCGCGGCATGAACGTGCACCATTTGACATTGTCGTTACCGTCCGGGGCGGTGATTCCGGGCGAGCTCTGGGATAATCGAGCAATGGGGCAGCTGTCATTCTTCAGTCGCACGGAATTGGCTGCCATGCGTGACCGGACCAGGTCTCGGCGGTATTGTCCGGCAAGGGAGCAGTTCCGTCGGGAACATGAGCGGCATCGAGTGTGGGGTCTTGCTCAGCGGCATGCCGAGAAGCTACGCCGTATTCATGGTGGCGTCCCGCCGGTGACCGCGGCCGACGATCAGCGGCCCGACCCGGCCCCCGCGCCGGTCCCGCCGGCGCTACCGCCCGAACAGGCCGAACACCACGCCGAACACCCCGCCGACAGGGTCGTCGCCGACCACGCCGATCCCGCGCCGCCGGACCGGAAGGGTGGCGCTGCAGCGTCCGGGCGCGCCCGCGCGGGCCGTCGCGCACCAACGCCACTGCCGCCGTCACACCGGCCCGCCGGTGCGGCAGCGCGTCGCACAATCGGCCGCCATCCGCGCTCATCGGCAGCGTATCGCAGCCGGTTCTTGCATCTGCCATGTCCGGCCGGCTGTCAATTCCGTCGAAGCCTGCGAAAGGTTGAGCACCATCCCAATGCGCCACCCGGGCGGAGCATTGCAGTGAATACGCGCCCCGGCATGTGAATGTGCCGCCGCAGGGCCGCAGGCATCGCGGACTGTAACCAGGATGCCTCCACGCGAACGGTGCCGGCCGTCCGGGCGCGCTGTCGATCACCGGGACCTGGTCTGCGACACGGACGGGCCGAGCAGCGCACGGACCCGCGCCGCGGGTCGGCATTGTGGTCGGCGAGGGCGGTCTTGCCGGACCCACTGGTGAGGCCGATCTTTGCGTGGCCGAGCCTCGCCGCGGCGCGTCACGCCCGGCCGCGCTCACAGGAAGTCTCGCAGGACGCCGTTGTACGCGGAGCCCATCTGCCGGGTCAAGCCGATGGCCCGGGCAGGCCGCGTGGGACGGTGCACCGCGGATCCCACGAGACATCCGCCCATTGTCCGCGACCGGCTGAACCGCCCCGGATGAGTACGGCCTAGGTTCGACGGGTGGCGCAGACGCATCATCTTCATGTCGACGGGAGTCGGCTGATCAAGCGGTACGTGTCGTGGTCGCGCGGGGAACACCTCCGGGAGTGGGCCGTGCTGCGCCGGGTGTACGCCCGATTTCCCGATCTGGTGCCCGAGCCGCTCGAAGCTGACTTGGATGCCGAGCCGCCCACCGTCACCATAGGCTTGCTGCCCGGCGCTGCACTGACCGACGACTTGGACACCGGTCAGCAGGCCGCGTTGGCTCGATCGCTACGCCAGTTGTGGTCAGTACCGTGCGCCGATCTGCCCGCACGGCGCGATCACCCGGCCGAGATCCACGCGCTGATGACGGAGCGCATGGCCGGCCTGGACCTGCCGGGCTCGGCGGGCGAGGCCGTCCATGCCGCCCGATCCTTCTTGGCCGGGCTTCGCCTCAGGCCCGCCAGCACCACCGTGCTCGGCCACACTGACCCGAACCTCGCCAACTATCTGTGGGATGGGCGGCGGATACGGATCGTCGACTTCGAAGACGCCGGACGGTCTGATCCCGAGTTCGAACTGGCCGACCTGGTCGAACACCTCGCGGCCCGACGCGCGGACTGGACCGAGTTCCTCAGCATGTTCGACCTCGACGGCGACCGGCTGCTCGACGCTCGGCGGCTCTACGCCATGTTCTGGCTGCACAGGCTCCGTCCCGGCAGCGCCGCCGAGCGCCGTAACCCGCCCGGCACCCTTGACCAGCAAGCCGAACGACTCCTCAACCTGCTCTGATCAGCTTTGAAACGCGCCCCAGCGGGCTCAGTCGGGCGGAACGGCGCCGGCTGGCTCGATCTCGCCGGCGCCGTTTCCACCTGGGCGGCTCCGGCCTCCGCAGTCGATAGGGCAGTACGGGAGCCGGGCGGCACAACATTTGTGTTGCCGATCCGTCCGGCGTTCAAACGTCATTCACCGGCGGCGGGCAGGATGCGGCCATGGACGAACTGCGGCGGCTCTTCGGCAGTGACGGGGCCCGCGAATACCTCGGCGAGCCGGTCACCCAGGCCGAGCACATGCTGCAGGCGGCGGCACTCGCCGAGCGGGCCGGGGCGCCGGACGCGCTCGTGGCGGCCGCGCTGCTGCACGACGTGGGGCATTTCCACGGTGTACTGACCGGGGCCGATCTCATGGCCGGCACCGACAACCGGCACTCGGACACCGGCGCCGACTGGCTGGCGCAGTGGTTCGGGCCGGAGGTCTGCGAGCCGGTGCGGCTGCATGTCGCGGCGAAGCGGTACCTGTGCGCGGTCGAGCCCGGGTACCACGACCGGCTGTCGGAGGCGTCGAAGTACACCCTCGGCGTCCAGGGCGGCCCGATGTCGGCGCAGGAGGCGCAGCGCTTCGCCGCGCACCCCTATGCCGCCGACGCCGTCGCCCTGCGCCGCTGGGACGAGCAGGCCAAGGATCCCTCGGCCGAGGTGCCGGACTTTGCGCAGTACCAGGGTCTCCTCCAGCGCCTGGCACGCGAGCCATTGTCGGATTGACGATCGGCTCGCGGGCCGCCACGCCGGGAGACCCTGCACGAGACTGGCCAGATGGCCCACGATGCCCCGGGCAACCCCTACACCGACCTCATCGCGGCCAACCCCGAGCTGCAGCGGGTGCGCGAGGTGGCGTTCGCCGCGCTGCACCTCGAGCCCGGCCAGTGCATCCTCGACGCCGGGTGCGGCGGCGACGAGGCGGCCCGGCTGCTCGCCGCCCGGCTCGGCGGCACGGGCGAGGTGGTGTGGCTGGACTACCACCGCGAGGATCTGACCTGCCTGCCGTACCCGGGCGGCCGCTTCGACGCGGTGCACTGCGAGCGCGTGCTGCAGACCCTGGCCGACCCCGGCGCGGCCATCGCCGAACTGGCCCGGGTGACCCGCCCCGGCGGCCGGCTGTGCCTGGTCGACACGGACTGGGAGTCGGTCGCGGTCGACGGCCTGCCCGCGCACCTCGTCGCCGCCGTGCGCCACCATCTGCTGGCCACCGTCGTCGGCCGGCACCTCGACATGGGCCGCACCCTGCGCCGCCGGCTGCTGCGCACGGGCCTGCTGGAGGTGACCGCGGTCCCCGTGGCCCTCTACTTCGCCGATCCGATGTCCGCCGCAACGGTACTTCCCATGCTCAACCCCGAGATCCCGCCGCACGCCGGCCTCGTCCCGCCGGGCCTGCGCGAGGACTGGTTCGGCGCCCTGAGCGAGGCCGGCTCGCGCGGCGACTTCCTGGCGACGATCACGATGTGGGTCGCGACGGCGGTCGTCTAACCCACTCACCCCGCCGCCAGCAGGTCCCACAGCGACGGCGGTCGGCTAACCCACCCACCCGGCCGCCAGCAGGTCCCGCAGCGACGGCGGTCGGCTAACCATGCTCCGCGGCCGCCAGCAGGTCCCGCAGCAGGGCCGACAGGTCACGGCGGCCGGCTTCGGGGAGGCGCTCCAGGACCTCGCGCTGGATGTCCAGCCCGGCGGCGACGGCCTCGTCGGCCACCTCGCGGCCGCGCGCGGTGAGCGTGATGACCAGGCCGCGGCGGTCCGCGGGGTCGGGCGAGCGGGTCGCCAGGCCGGCCTTCTCGAGGCGGTCGAGGCGGCCGGTCATGCCGCCGGTGGTGAGCATGAGTGAGGCGCTGAGCTGCTTCGGGGAGAGCTGGAAGGGCTCGCCGGCGCGGCGCAGGGCGGCCAGGACGTCGAACTCGCCGCGGTTGACGCCGAGTGCGTCGTACACCTTCTCCTGGCGGTCCCCGATGATCCGGGCCAGCCGGTAGATCCGGCCGAACACGGCCATCGCCTCGGTCTGCAGCTCCGGCCGCTCGCGCCCCCACTGCTCCACGATCCGGTCGATGTCGTCCATGCCACAGCCTACCATTCACTTGTCGGTCAGTAGCTTAGTGCTAACCTACTTAGTCATGAGGAACCTTACGGTCGTCGCCCCCGCGCTGTGGGGGACCACGTACCTCGTCACCACCGAGCTGCTGCCCCCGGACCGGCCGCTGCTGGCCGGGACGTTGCGGGCGCTGCCGGCCGGGCTGCTGCTCGTCGCGGCGGCCCGGGCCCTGCCCCGCGGCGCCTGGTGGTGGCGGGCGGCCGTGCTCGGCACGCTCAACATCGGGCTGTTCTTCGCGCTGCTGTTCATCGGCGCGTACCGGCTGCCGGGCGGGGTCGCCGCCGTGCTGGGCGCCCTCGGCCCGTTCGTGGTCGCCGGGCTGGCCTACGGCCTGCTCGGCCAGCGCCCCGGCGCCCGGGTGCTGCTCGCCGGCCTGGCGGGGCTGGCCGGCGTGACCCTGCTCGTGCTGCGCTCCTCCGCCGCGCTGGACCCGGTCGGGCTGGCCGCGGCGGCGGGCGGGATGGTGTCGATGTCGCTGGGCACGGTGCTGGGGCGGCGGTGGGGCATGCCGCCGGGGTTCGCCGAGCGGCGCACCGCGCTGCTGGCCCTCACCGGGTGGCAGCTCACGGTGGGCGGGGTGCTGCTCGCGCCGGCGGCGTTGCTGGTCGAGGGGGCGCCGCCCGCACTCGACTGGGGCAACGTGGCGGGGTTCGCGTACCTGTCGCTGATCGGCACCGCGGGCGCCTACGTCCTCTGGTTCCGTGGCGTCACCACGATGCCGCCGACCCAGGTGACGCTGTTGGGGCTGCTCAGTCCCGTCGTGGCGGCGGCGCTGGGATGGGTGGCGCTCGGACAGTCGCTGTCGGACGGGCAACTGGTGGGGGCGGCGCTGATCCTGGCGGCGGTGGTCGCCGGGGCGGTGAAGGCCTCCAACGCGACGAGACCCACGCCGCTGCGGGCCGCCGCCACGCTCTGACATCGACGATCCGGCGTTGCGACGCTGGACGCGATTTCGGTCCACCGGTGACGCTAGGCTCCACGTTATGGACTTCGATGCCATCGTGGTCGGGGCGCGCTGCGCCGGCTCGCCAACCGCCATGCTGCTGGCCCGCCGGGGGCACCGGGTGCTCGTCGTGGACCGGGCGACGTTCCCCAGCGACGCGCTGTCCACGCACCTCATCCAGGTGCCGGGGCTGGCCGCGCTGGAGCGGTGGGGGCTGCGGGAGGACGTCGAGCGCGCGGGCGCACCGCCGATCGAGCGGTTCACGATGGACTTCGGGCCGTTCGCGATCAGCGGGGCGCCGCCGGCCGAGGGGGTTGCGGCGCATCCGTTCTGTGTCCGCCGTACCGTGCTGGACGCCATCCTCGTGGGCGCCGCCCGCGCCGCCGGGGCCGAGGTGCGCGAGGGGGCCACCGTCGAGGGGCTGCTGCGCGGCGAGGACGGGCGGGTCACCGGGGTGCGCGGCGAGGGCTTCGAGGCGACGGCCCGCATCGTCGTCGGGGCCGACGGGCTGCGCTCGGTGGTGGCCAAGGACGCCGGGGCGGCGCTCTACGGCGATGCGCCGTCGCTGACGGCGGGCTATTACGCGTACTATCGCGGCCTGGAAAGCCCCGACGGGGTCGTCAGCGCCGAGATCTTCCAGCTCGGCGACCGCGCGGTGGTGCTGTTCCCGACCAATGACGGGCTCACGTGCGTCTTCGTCGCCTGCCCGATCGCGCAGTTCCACGACTTCCGCACCGACGTGGAAGGCAACTACGCCGAGGCGCTGGGCCGCGTCCCGGCGCTGGCCGAGCGGATCGCCGGTGCGCGGCGGGCCGAGCGCATCCGCGGGACCGCCGACGTGCCGAACTTCTTCCGCCGCTCGGCCGGCCCGGGCTGGGCCCTGGTCGGCGACGCCGGATACCACAAGGACCCGGTGATGGCCGCGGGCATCACCGACGCGTTCGTGGCGGCCGAACTGCTCGCCGAGGCGATCCACAGCGGACTGTCCGGCGAGCGCGGCCTGGACGCGGCGGTCGAGGACTACGCGGCCCGGCGCGACGCGCGCTTCGGCCCGGCGCTGCAGCTGACCTGCCAGCTCGCCTCGATGGAGCCCCCGCCCCCGCAGATGGCCGCGCTGCTGGCCCGCGTGGCCGCCAGCCCGCAGGAGACGACCCGATTCTTCGGGATGATGCAGGGCAGCACGCCGATCCCGGAGTACTTCGCGTCAGTAGCGGAATGAGCCGACCAGCTCGCGGAGCCGGTGGGACAGGGCGGCCAGGCGGGCGGCGGACTCCTGGGCCGCGCCCGCGTCGCCGGTGGCCGCACCCGCGGCGCCCGCCACCCCGCCGATGACCCCGGCGATCTCGCGGGTGCCCGCGGCCGCGTCGCCGACCGATCGGGTCATCTCGGCGGTGGTCGCGGTCTGCTCCTCCACCGCGGTCGCGATGGTGGTCGAGTAGTCGCTGATCTTCGTGATGACGCCGCCGATGCGGGCGATCGCGGCGAGCGCCTCGGCGGTGTCGCCCTTGATCGCCGCGATCCGCCCGCCGATGTCCTCGGTGGCCCGGGCCGTCTCCTGGGCCAGCTCCTTCACCTCGGCGGCGACCACCGCGAAGCCCTTGCCGGACTCCCCCGCCCGGGCCGCCTCGATGGTGGCGTTCAGCGCGAGCAGGTTGGTCTGCCCGGCGATCGACGTGATGGTGGCGAGGACCTCGCCGATCTCGGCGCCCGAGGCGTCGAGCTTCGCCATGGTCGCCGTGGTCTGCTCGGCGACGTGCACGGCCGAGGCGGCCACCCGCGCGGCCTCGGAGGCGTTGCGCGCGATCTCGTGGATGGACGCGCCCATCTCCTGCGCGCCGGCCGCGACGGTGTCCACGTTCCGGGCCACCTGCCCGGCCGAGTCGGAGACCAGGCCGGCCTGCCGCGCCGAGTCGCGGGCCGACCCGGCGAGCCGGTCCGACACGCCGGTGAGCTCGGCGCTGGCCCCGGTGAGCTCGTCGGCGGCGTCCGCGATGCCGCGCACCGTGCCGGCCACCTTGAGCACGAACCGGTTGAAGGCCCCGCCGAGCTGCCCGACCTCGGTGTGCGCCGACTCGTCGACCCGCTGGGTCAGGTCCCCCTCGCCGTCGGCGATGTCGGCCATGCGGTCGCGCAGCCGTACGATCGGCACCACCACGGCCCGGGCCACCCCGAGCGCGACCAGCCCGGCCAGCACCAGCGCGACGGCGGTGTAGAGGATCGCCTGCCTGCGCAGCGAGGAGACCGGGGCCAGCACGACGCCGCGCGGGATGGACACGACCAGCGACCACGTCTCGCCGGCCATGAGCCGGATGGGCACGGCGACGACGATGCGCTCGGCGCCGTCCACCTCCGTCACCTCGCGCACGGTCCCGCCGCTGCGGGCGCGCTCGGCCAGCTTGCCGAGCGGCCCGGACAGCGGCTTGGTGAGCTGCTCGGCGCTGCCGCCGGCCACGACGTTGCCGCCGGTGCTCAGCAGCACGGCGCTGCCCGCGCCCAGCGGCTTGATCGCGGCGATCTGCGTCTCCAGGTCGGCCAGCGCCAGGTCCGCCCCGACGAGCCCGGCGAACTTGCCGCCGATCGTGATCGGCACCGCCGCCGAGGTCATCAGGACCTGCTTGCCGCCCACGTCGTACGGGTACGGCTCGAGCAGCAGCTCGTTGCCGGTCTGCTTCGGCTGCGTGTACCACGAGTTGCTCGACGGGTCGTCGAGGTCCAGGATCGGCTGCTGCACCACCGCCCCGCCGTCGCCGCGGTGCCAGTACGGCGCGTACCGCCCGCTCGGGTCGGAGTCCACGGCACGCTTGGTGAAGGCGGCGTCGCGCCCGTCGAACCCGTTGGGCTCCCACACCGCCCAGATCCCGAGGTACCCCGGATGGGACTCGAGCAGACCTTTGATGACCATGTCGACGGCGTCGCGGGACGGACTGGTCCGGGCCATGACCCCGAGCGTCTGGGCGAGGTCGCGCGCGGTGCCGACGACGGTGGCGACGGTGCGCTCCACGTCGGCGGCCCGGACCTCCGCGCTGTGCTGCGCGTCCTGCAGCGCGGAGTCCTGCAGGCTCGCGGAGGCACGCGCGGTCACCAGCGCCACCAGGGACGTCACCGCCACCACCAGCAACACCAGCACGCTCAGCACCAGCCGGGCACGAATCGTCAACCGGGACACGACCGCTCCTCACCGCAGGGCTCCCCCACACCCCATCGGCCACCGCGGCCCCGACTTGACCTACCGCCGGGGGCGGTCTTGCCCGGCACCGCTGAGCGGCCTGGGCCGCGAGGAACCGTCGCCGTTGGTCCTATGTGGACGTGCCGATGCGGGTGGGCGGCGGTAGGCTGATGGGCATGACGTCGGTGGCCCGCGTCGGGGGCCGAGCACGGCTGGGAGACGCCGGAGCGCCGGGACAGGGAGCGGCCCGACGAGAGCGCCGCCGAGGCGCGGGCCTTGCTCGCTGGGCCGGCCGCGCGATGGCCCGCGCAGTGGCACAGCATCGAAGCGTTGCGAGAGGATCCGCCGGCGTACGCCGGTCCGTCCTGGCGGCCCACAGACTGGATCTGAGGCGGATGCGGGCCTGACCGCTGCCGCGCGTCGGCACGCGCCATCGGCGGCATCCACGCCACCCTGGCGGCAAGCGTGACCGGGCCCACCCCACGGTATCGACAAGCATGTGCGGATGCGGCTCTACTCGCGGGCGCTCGTCCACCGTCGGTGGATCTCAGCCGGGCGGTTGTGGCCGCACTCAATCACGTTGCCGGCCTGATCGGTGACCTCAGCGTAGAAGTCGCCGTGCTCGACCCACACGGCCATCTGCTCGATCCCATCGGCACGGTAAGCTTCATCGGCCCACGTGACAACCGTGAACGCCAGCTTGTCGCCCTGATAGTCGCTCCGGATGTGGAAGGCTTCATCCGGTCGAAGCCAACGATCCTCACCGAGTGGCTCCAGCCACAGCAGCAACCAGCCAGCATACCCGTTCCGGACCTCCATGATCGCCATGGCCGCACGGTAGCAGTGGCGGCGTGACGTCACCGGCTGGCACAAGATCGCGCATCGCCCCTCCGGGCGCGGCAACAGCAGCAACGGTACGGCCGGGGAGCATCGCGGTGGCCGCTGCCGGTTGAGGGGGGCGAATATCGTGTATGGGTGCGGACGTTGCTGGTGCTCTGCTGCGGTGCCCTCGCGCTCAACGCGGCCGCGGCGGTGGCCGCCTACTTCCTGCCGGAAGCATCGCTGTTGATCGCCGTCGGGATTCTTTTCATGGTGGCGGTGCTGCTGGGCGGTTGCGCCCTGGTGGCGGTCTTCCTCAGCCACCGGCTCGGGGACACAGTCCTCGACCGGTTCAGGGCCACGTGGCGGGCGACTCCGACGACGGCCGCGGTCTGGTGCCTTCTGCTGACCATGGCGAACGGCGCCTACCACTTCACCATGCGCTACGCATACGCATCCCACGGCAACTGGCGGACCGTTCCCGCGACCGGTGCCTTGAGCGCCGCCCTGGGGGCGGTGCTGCTCTGGGGCGTGTTGCGCGCCCGGTCCGGCCGCGCTGGCGGGACCGGGCGCACATCCACGACGGCGCTAAGGGGCGCCGAGGGGTGAGGGCAGCAGTTGTACGTCGGCCAGGTTGACGTACATCAGGCGGTGGCCGAACTGGATCTGGGCGTACCGGGTGTCGCCGCGGATCACGGTCCGGTCGCCCGGGCCCGAGCCGTCGAAGGTGACGGCGTGGTAGTAGAACCAGCCCTTCTGGCCGAGGTACCAGATGGCGGTCCAATCGCCCTGCCGGCCTGCCACCGCGTAGGTCTGGCCGGTGGCCACCCGGGAGCTGTGGTCGGACAGCAGCATGGTCGACGGGGACCTGTCCGGGTGCAGGCCGATGTCGGTCAGCCGCGGGAGCCGGGCGCGATCGCGACGAGGCAGGCGACGGCGGCGAGCGAGGCGAGGGCCGGGAATCGTGCCGTGTGCTCCTCCGGGGGAAACCGATGGCATGGGATTGACGGCACGCTATACCGTCACGGCGCTCGATGTTGATATCTTCCGACCAATCCCTCGTGATCGAAGGTTTCTTACCGCCACGGCAAGCAGGGCGGGGACCTCAGGCGCCGCGCAGCTCGCGCAGGGCGGCGTGCACCACGCCCCCCGTGTGCTCCAGCACCCGGCGGGCCTGGGCGGCCGGGGCCTGGGCGAGCAGGGCCACCAGCGCCACCTTCGACTCGCCGCCGGCCTCGGTCAGGGCGGCCGTGCAGACCTGGGCCGGCAGGCCGGTGGCCTGGGCGAGCATGCGGATCTGGCGGCCGCGCAGCTTGCTGTTGCTGGCCACCATGTCGGTCATGAGGTTGGAGTAGGTCCGGCCGAGGCGCACCATGACGGCCGTCGACAGGGCGTTGAGCACCAGCTTCTGGGCCGTGCCGGCCTTCATCCGGGTCGAGCCGGTGATCGCCTCCGGCCCGGTGTCCACGGCGATGTGCACGTCGGCGAGGGGGGCCAGGGGCGCGTGCGGGTTGGCCGAGACCAGCACCGTGCCGGCGCCGGCGGCGCGGGCGGCCCGCAGCGCGCCGCCGACGTACGGGGTGCCGCCGCTGGCCGTGGTGCCCACCGCGACGTCGCCCGCGACCACGTCGGCGGCGTCGGCCGCGCCGAGCTCCTCGTCGTCCTCGGCGCCCTCGGCGGCCTGCCGCACGGCCGCGGGGCCGCCGGCGATGTGGGCCACCACCCGGTCGTAGCCGACGCCGAACGTCGGGTGCAGCTCGGCGGCGTCCAGCACGGCCATGCGGCCCGACGTGCCGGCCCCGAAGTAGTGCATGCGGCGGCCGGCCCGCAGGGCGGCGACGGCCAGTTCGACCGCGTCGGCCAGCCGCGGCAGCACGGCGGCGACCGCCGGGGCGACCTTGCGGTCCTCCGCGTTGATGAGCCGGAGCACGTCGAGGGTGGGCAGCTGGTCGATGGAGACCGTGTGAGGATTGCGCTCCTCGGTGGGCGAGACGCTCACCAGCGGCCCCGATCGGCCTTGGTACGGCGGCTGCGCACCGCGTCGCGGGTCGCCTCCAGCGCCGACTTCGTCCGCTCGTACGTGCGCTGCGCGACGCCGACGAAGACGCAGTCGACGACGGTGAGCTGGGCCAGGCGGCTGGCCATCGCCCCGGAGCGGAACGTGGTCTCCCGCGCCGCCGTGGTGAGCACCAGGTCGGCGACCCGGGTGATCGGCGACTTCGGGAAGTTGGTGAGCGCCACCAGAGTCGCGCCGCGCCGGCCGGCCTCGGCGAAGGCCTCGATCGTGTCCATCGTGGTGCCGGTGTGCGAGATGCCGACCGCGACGTCGCCCTCGCGCAGCAACGCCGCGCTGGTCAGCGCCAGGTGCAGGTCGGACCAGGCGTAGGCGGTCAGGCCGATGCGGTGCAGCTTCTGCTGGAAGTCCTGGGCCACGAAGGCGCTGGCCCCGACGCCGTAGACGTCGACCCGGCGGGCCTCGGCGATCGCCGCCACCACCTTGCCCAGCACCTCGAGGTCGAGCTGGGCGGCGGTGTCCTCGACGGCCCGGGCGTCGGCGTAGGCGATGGTCTTCACCACCTGGCCGAGGTCGTCGGAGAGGCTGATGTCGCTGCCGACCGCCTCCTGGCCCTGGTCGTCCTGCACCCGCCCGGCCTCGGCGGCCAGGCGCAGGCGCAGCTCGGGATAGCCCGATACGCCGATGGCCCGGCAGAATCGGATGACGGTCGTCTCGGAGGTGTGGGCCCGCTTGGCCAGCTCGGTGATCGTCATCAGCGCCGCGGTGCTCGCCTCGTCGACGATGATCTTCCCGACCCGCTGCTCGGCGCGCGACAGCGAGGGCAGGAGCCCGCGGATCTTCACCGCCGTCGAGATCGCGCGGCCCTCGTCGGGGTCGCCCTTGCCCTTCATGTGGAAAAGTTTCCGTTGCGATGTTGGTTTCGTCAATGGAGTACGGTGATGGGAATGCGCGAGCCGCTGGTCATCGGCGTGGACGCCGGCGCCACGACGACCCGCTGCGTCGTCGGAGACCTCAATGGAAACATTCTGGCCCGCAGTATCGCGGGTGGAGCCAACCAGAACTCCAGCGCCGCCCCGCCGGGCGAGTCGCTGGGCCGCGCCCTGGCCGGGGCGATCGGCGGCCTCGATCGGGCGCGGGTCGCCGGCGGCGTGATCGGCGCCGCGGGCGCGGGCGCCGGTGGGCGGGTCGCGGCCCAGGACGCCGCCCGGGGCGCGTGGGCCGCCGCCGGCCTCGGCGGGCAGGTGCACGCCGTCACCGATCTCGAGGTGGCGTTCGCCGCAGGCACGCCCTCCTCTGACGGACTGCTGCTGCTGTCCGGCACCGGGGCCGTGGCCGCCGCGTTCGCCGGCGGGGCGCTGACCCGCCGCTGCGACGGCTACGGCTGGCTTCGTGTTCACCCTCGTCCAGCCGGTCGTGCTCGTCCTGCTGTTCCGCTTCGTCTTCGGCGGCGCCATCGACACCGGCCCGCTGTCCTAC